>JAKZTB010000107.1:0-2575 GCA_047517345.1 Alphaproteobacteria bacterium | reverse complement strand
AACCAGCTTGGAAGGCTGGGGCTCTACCGTTGAGCTACACCCGCGGGTGGACCCGCAAATTCCTCTTCTTCTCCGCTATCGATCCGAAACAATCGATAAAAGCCAGCCCGGGCTTGCCCGTCTGGCTCCACGTCCGCCCCGCGCCTTTTACACGTCATCCCACGTGCTTGGTGGAGGGGGTTGGATTCGAACCAACGTAGGCATAGCCAACGGGTTTACAGCCCGTCCCTTTTAACCACTCAGGCACCCCTCCGTCGACGCGATTCATTGGCCGTCGCGGCGGCGTGCGAACTATGTTTATTTGTTCCCGGTTGTCAACGATTAAAAGACGCATAAACCCGCCGCTCCGCAATACCCTATTGTCAGGATGCGGAACGTGCCGATTGCGTCTGTTTCTATTCTTGTATTATTAGGGAAAGCAATGAAAAAACGCAAGACATCCCGCCGAAGACGAGACTCGCGGAATCCCGCTGCGACCCCTTGTGGCGCCCTGTCCGACGCAGGCGAATGGATCTTTGGCCGCCACGCGGTTGTCGCGGCCTTGAACAACGCGCGTCGCAGACCAGGACGATTGGTCGCCACTTCCGAATCGGCGGCACGGCTGCGCGACGAATGCCCCGAGGCAAAGCCGGAGATTCTCAGCCGAACGCAATTGGACGCTCTGCTGCCCGAATCGGCGGTTCACCAGGGCATCGCACTGCTGGCGCCGGCATTGCCGGCATACAATATCGACGAATTGCTCGCCGATGCGGCTCCCGACGCCATCCTTGTCGTGCTCGATCAGGTGACCGACCCGCACAATGTCGGTGCCGTGCTGCGCAGCGCCGCGGCCTTCGGCGCGATCGGCGTCGTCGTTCAAGACCGCAGCGCCCCGCCATCGGGCGGCTTTCTGACGAAGGCGGCCAGCGGCGCGCTCGACATCGTGCCGCTGGCCCGCGTGACCAACCTGGCACGCGCCCTGGAAAAGCTCGAAGAGGCCGGCTTCTGGCGCATCGGTTTCGATGGCGAAGCGGAGTTGACGCTGGCGGAAGCGCCACTCGAAGGCAAGGTCGCCCTTGTCCTGGGCGCGGAAGGCGGCGGGTTGCGCCGCCTGACCCGCGAGGGATGCGATCATCTGGTCCGCATTGCAATGCCGGGCGCGCTTAAAACACTCAACGTATCCAACGCCGCCGCGATCGCCCTATACGAAACGGTGCGGCGTAAGAGTTCCGGAAAGTAAACCTCCATGATCGACAATCAGAAGCATCTGTTCGATATTCCAGAATCGTTAATCTATCTGCAGTGCGCGTCGCAGACGCCCTTGCTCCGGGCTTCGGTCGCCGCCGGCGAAATGGGCGTTGCCCGCAAGGCGCATCCTTGGGGATCGCTACGCGAAGATGCGACGCGCGAGGCCCACGAAGCGCGGGCGCTGTTCGCCGGCCTGATCGGCGCGACAGCGGACGATATCGCCCTCGTTCCCGCGACGAGCTACGGCGTGGCGGTCGCGGCGGCAAATTTGGATACCGCGGCCCATCAGGAAATCCTGATCCTGCAGGCGCAATATCCCTCCAACTATTACGCATGGCACCATCTGGCCGAGGCGAAGAATGCGCGGCTCGTCGCAACGGAAAGGCCCGCCGACGGCGACTGGACATCGGCGGTGCTGGCGCGGATCGGACCCGAGACCGCGATCGTCACCGTTCCGCCCTGCCATTGGACGGATGGCGGCCGCCTCGACCTCGCCGCGATCGGCGTGCAATGCCGCGCGCAGGGC
This sequence comes from Alphaproteobacteria bacterium, assembly GCA_047517345.1. Lineage (GTDB taxonomy): Bacteria > Pseudomonadota > Alphaproteobacteria > UBA8366. The sequence goes on along the minus strand of JAKZTB010000107.1, from coordinate 822 downwards.
GCGGCGCTGGTGGTCGACGGCACGCAGTTCGTCGGTGCGGCGCCGTTCGACGTCGCAACGGTGCAGCCCGATTTCCTGGTCTGCTCCGCCTACAAATGGTTGCTGTGCCCCTATACCCTCGCCTTTCTGTACGCCGCACCGCACCGCCAGACGGGAATTCCGATTGAGTTCCATGACGGCGCCCGCCGCGGCGACCCGAGCGAGACGCAAAACGCGCCGGGCTACGACATGGGGGAGCGGAACAATTGCATCACCATGCCGATGGCCGTGGCGGCGCTGAAACAGCTCCACGAATGGACGCCGGACGGTGTGTCGACGACTCTCGGGTCGTTGACCGGACAGATCGCGGAAGGTGCGGTGGAACGCGGCCTGTCCGTGCCGCCCGCCGCGCATCGCGTCGCCCATTTCATCGGTCTCCGCGGAACCGAACCGCCGCCCGCCGACCTCGTCGACCGCTGCGCCGCCGACGGCGTCCATTTCAACCTGCGAGGCGGCGCCCTCCGGATCAGCCCGCACCTGTTCGTCGATACAGCGGATATCGACCGTTTCTTTGCGGTCCTGGATCGGCATTGGCCAAATCGATAACCGGATCGCTCATTTGTTTCGCTTGGTTTCCGGTCCGGGGATTTGATATGGTCCGCCCGCCGCCGCAGTAGCTCAGTTGGTAGAGCAGGGGTTTTGTAAACCTCAGGTCGGGAGTTCGAGTCTCTCCTGCGGCACCACCCCTATATCCCGACAATTCCCGTACTGCCCCGTAATCCAGTGTAAACACTAGGTTTTCTTTTACGCCGGGCTTGCATGTTCCCCGTCGTTCCCCTATAT
>JAKZTB010000106.1:0-90862 GCA_047517345.1 Alphaproteobacteria bacterium | reverse complement strand
TTCTACCCGTTCAACGCCTTCCGCTCATTGCTCGGCATCGCGGGCGACACCTCTGCTCCAACCTATGCCGAGCTTTACTCGGGAGAGTGGCGGCACCCTACATGTAGCGGTCATGGGCGTTAACCGGATAGGCAAGGTTCGTTCAATACCGCCTGATAGGTCCTTCGATCGATGGTCATCAAAAGCGCGCCGTCTTTCACGAGCTCCCCTTCATCGAAGTGAATCGCTTTCACATAGCCCGTGACGCGCGCGCGAATATCGACATCTTCGACGGCCTGGAAACGGCCGGTAAAATCGTCCCATTCCTTGATGTCCTTCACCACAGGCTTCGCGACGGTGACTTGCGGCGCTTGCTGCGCCCTCGCTTGTTGTTCTTGCGGCTCGCCAGGACACCCCGCCAGGACGATCGCAACAGCGGAAAGGAAAAACGTTTTTGAGATGCTCATTCTAAAAAGTCGGCGCATATAGATCGATCCATTGTTCTGCTCACCAGACGGTCTAGAGGAACCGAATAGTCGTTCTTATCCAAGTAGCGTAGGTAGCGCACGTTGCTGTAATCCGCCGCGGCTTCTCGCGTGCCGGACAGTTACCTAAATTTGCAGCGCAATATGATCCACCTGTTTGTAACAAAAATTCGCGAGGTACGGTCGAATCCTAGAACGGCATTACCGGCAACACAACGTGAGATAGGTGTTCCGCGTCATGGAAAATCGTCTGATGCGCGACAGCCAGGACCGGATCGAAATAGTCCTCAGCGCCGGTGTTGTGGTTGCGTTCGAAGTTGGGAAAGTCGCTGCTTTGAATGTCGACCCGGATGCGATGCCCTTCCTGGAAGCGGTTGCCGGTCGGGTTCAGGGTGATCGTGTATTCGTAAATCTTGCCGAATTCGATCAGCTCGCTCCGGTCGGTGCCGTTGCGGTAACGCGCCCGGACCAGGCCGTAGCAGAGTTCTTGCGCGAAGCCATCGGGATGGAGATCGATCAGCTTGGCGACGAAATCCGTATCGGGCGCGGATGAGGATGCGAACAGTTTCACCGCGACCGGCCCGACGACTTCGAGCGGCGTCGCCAGAGGCGCGGAGTTGTAGCTCAAAATATCCCGGCGGCCGTCGAGCCGGCGCTGGTCCATCGGCACCTGCTGGCCTTCCATGGTGTAGATCGTCATCACCGGGTCGCGCGGATCGTAATCGTAGCGGTCGGAGGTTTTCGCGCCGGGCGGCTCCGGCGACAGCACGCCGTCGCCGTCATTGCCGTTGGCGTGCCCGCCGCTGCGCAGATACCACGGCGTCGGCACCATCCCCTGCGGCGGCCAGGTTTCCTCGTCACGCCATTCGTTGCGGCCCATGACGAAGATTTTCGCCCGCGGCCAGCGATCGGCTTCGGTCGCCTCCCCCTTCAACCATTTGCCGAACCAGGCGTCGGCGAGGTCGAAATAGTCGCGCGTGGCCTCCGGCCCGAAATCCATCTCGCCGAGCTCGCCGTCGAGCGCCAAGGTGGTATGCCCCCAGGGGCCGACGATCAACCGCTGGTTTTCGCGGGCATGCTCGGTCATGGCGTTTTCAGTCATGCCGGTGAAATGCTTGATCGTGCCGACCTGCTGGTCGTACCAGCCGGTCGCGCTCAGCACCGGAACATCAACGTCCTTGTGCCGTTCCTCGTGGCGGAAATGGTCCTTGACCGTATCGCGCAGTAACCGCTGCCAATACTCGCCCATGCCCGGCATGACCTGTTCCGGAATTTCCGAAATCGGCAGGAACCACAGCCACTTGCTGCGGTCGCGCCCTTCCCATAGCGCGTCGGCTTCCTCCGTCGTCTTCGGCGCGCCCTTCGCCTGCATGCGGTGCGCAAAATCCGGGCTGATATTGTTCATCGTCCAGGTCATGCGCCGGCCAAGCCGAATGACGCCGCTCATATGCCGGTCGAGATGGTTGGCGACGACACCCTGCGCGAACATGCAAACCAGGTGCGGCGGCCGGGTCGGCGCCATTTCCCACTGGGTCATGCCGCAATAGGAGTTGCCGAAGGTGCCGACCTTGCCCGTCGATCCCGGCAGGGCGGCGCACCATTCCACCGTGTCGTAGCCGTCCTCGATGCAGGGGTTGCCCGGATCGCTGCCCAAATGCAGCCGGGCCTCGCCGTCGGAATCGTAGCGGCCGCGGATGTCCTGATAGACGGTGATGTAGCCGCGCGCCGCCATCTCGTTGCCGATCTCCTCATGCATCGCCCGCCGGGTCTTGCCATAGGGCGTCCGGCACAGGATGACCGGAAACCAGCCGTCGCTCTTCGGCCGGTAGATGTCGGCGCGCAGGGTCACGCCGTCGCGCATTTCGGCTTCGGCGTTGTATTCCACGGTTACTTCGTGTCGCATCGCAGCGCGGTCCTTCGAGTCGTTTTAAATCGGCCTGCGAGCCTGGCAAAGCCATTCCGGTGGGTCAACCGAACCTGCTCGCTTGATCGCAGCGACGGCGCGCGCATACACTTCCACGACCCTTCCGATTCACGTTCCGCGAGGCACAAATGGATTTCGCCATCGAAGATTCCGTCGAAGAGAGCGCGTTCCGCGAGGAAGTGCGGGCCTGGTTGCAGGAGAATATTCCGGCAGGGACCGAGTATCCGGTCGATCCCGGCGACCTGACGCTTGAACAGTACCAGTATCGCCGTGAACTGGGCCGCCGGCTCGGAGATCGAGGCTGGCTCTACCCGAACATGCCGACCCAGTACGGCGGCGGCGACCTGCCGGTCGAAAAAGTCGTGATCCTGAACGAGGAGATGGGCCAGGCCGGGCTGTCCCTGCCGCCCTATTACGACGCCGGCGGGCGCATGGCGGCGCCGACGATCCTGGTCTGGGGCAGCGACGAACACAAGGACCGCTTCCAGCCGGAGATTTGCAAAGGCAAGGTCCGCACCTGGCAACTGTTGACGGAGCCGGGCGCGGGATCGGATCTGGCGGGGATCAAGATGACGGCGATCCGCGACGGCGACACCTATGTCGTCAACGGTCAAAAAATCTTCGTCGGCAGCAGTCATGGGGCGGAACAGAGCTGGACCGTCGTGGTCACCGATCCCAATGCTGAGCGCCATCAGAACCTTTCCTGGCTGATGATCCCGATGGATTTGGCCGGCATCACGGTGGCGCCGATGAACCTGCTGACCGCCGGCGGCGAGGGCGGCAGCGGCTGCGGCGTCAAGAACACGGTGTTCTTCGACGATGTGCGGGTGCCGGCGGAGAACCTGGTCGGCGGCGAGAACAATGGCTGGAAGGTCGCCACCACCCATCTTGAAATGGAGCATGGCGGCGCCGGCCGGCTCGGCGACCGCCGCGTTATCCAGGAATTCATCGACTATGCGAAGGCGGACCAGGGCGGCCATTCGCTGCTCGACAGCGAGGCGGCGCGCGAGGCGATAGTCGACCTCTATATCGAATCGGAGGTGACACGGCTGTTCGCACTGCGCAACTACTGGATGGCGCACACCGACCAGCCGCGCTCCTACGAAGGCTCTCAATTCAGCCTGCGCCGCAAGCTGAGCGGGCTTGACATCGCGGAAAAGATGCTGGATATCGCGGGCCCCTACGCGCTGACCAACGACGCGACATACGGTCCGTTGAACGGCGCGCTGGAACTGTACGGCCGCGAGACGATCACCGCCCTGCATCCCGGCGCGACGACCGACATCCAGCGGGTCATCATGTCGCGCCGGATCGGCATCGGCCGGCAGGACCGCGAACAAGCCGGCGCGTTGCGGTAGGAGCCTGTCCATGGATCTTTCGCTCACCGAAACCCAGCAGCTCATCCAGGACTCGACGCGCGATTGCGTGCGCAACAGCTTCGCCAAGGAAGTCCTGCTCGATCTCGACGACCAACCGATCCCGATGACCGACCAATTGTGGACCGAGGCCGCGCAGCTCGGCTGGATGGGCATGGCGATTCCCGAAGAATATGGCGGCACCGGCAATAGTTTGACCGACGTCGCGGTGCTGTTCGAAGAACTCGGCCGCGGCCCGGTGCCGGGCCCGTTCTTCTCCTCCGGCGTGCTCGGCGCGCTGACCGTACTCAACACAGGCAGTGACGAACAGAAGGCGGCGTGGCTGCCCGAGATCGCGACCGGCGACCGCATTCTGGCCTTGGCCGTAACCGAGAAACGCTACGGCTGGTCGCCGGGCCATATCGCGATGACGGCGGAAAACGACGGCGGCGGCTACCTGCTGAACGGCACCAAGCTGTTCGTCCACGACGCGGCCAGCGCGACCGACCTGCTGGTGCTGGCGCGGACCGAATCCGGCCTGTCGCTGCTGCGGATCGACACCAAGGCGCCGGAGGTCGCGATCCGGGTTCTACCCGGCTTCCTCAGCGGTGTGACCGAAGTCACCTTCGAGGGTGTCCGCGTGCCCGCATCCGACCTGCTGGGCACGGAGGGCGCGGCCTGGGCGGGGTTCGATGCGGCGCTGCGCTCGGCGATCCCGATCCTGTGCGGCTACAAGGTCGGCGCCTGCCAGGCGCTGTTCGAATTGTCCGTCGACTATTCCCGCGAGCGAACCCAGTTCGGCCAGCCGATCGGCAAATTTCAGCGCGTCCAGGACCACATCATCCATATCGTCAACTATCTCGACGCCGCGCGCTGGACGACCTTTGAGGCGCTGTGGAAACTCGACACCGGCCAGGACGCCGCCAGCGGCGTGCACATGGCCAAGGCGCTCGCCTCCGACGGCTATCTGCGCGCCTGCGATTACGCTCACGAGGTCCATGCCGGCATCGGCGTGATGCGCGAATACGGCCTGACCCTGCACACCAAGATGTCGCGCTCGCTGTACCACTGCCTCGGCGCGCCGAATTACCACCGCAAACGCATGGAAGGCGCGCTGGGACTGACCCCGGCGTGAGCAAGGAGACCGAACCGATGACCGCTCAAACCCCGCAATCCGCCCTCGCCGGCATTCTAGATACCGTCGGGTTCGATCCAATCCCCGCCGATCACGTGCAATTCACAGGCGCCGACCCGATCCTGCCGTCGAACTTCCTGATCGGCGCCGCCGGGGCGTCCTCGATCGCCGCCTGCGGGCTCGCCGCAGCCGACTTATGGGAACTGCGCACCGGACGGCGGCAGGATGTCGGGGTCGAAGTGCGGGCGGCAGCGATCGCCATGCGCTGCAGCCGCTACACACGCCGGATCGGCGACCAGGCAAGGGGCGGTATGGCCGGCATCTCGAGTTTCTACGAATGCGGCGACGGCCGTTGGGTCCAACTGCACTGCAACTTTCCCCACCACCGTGAGGGTACGTTGAAAATCCTCGGCTGCGAGGGCACCAAGGAGGCGGTCGCAGCGGCGTTGCGGGACTGGGACGCGGCCACGCTGGAGGAAACCCTGGTCGCGGCCGGTCTGTGCTGCACCATGACCCGCAGCAACGCGGAGTGGGCAGCCTCGCCGCACGCCGCGACGATCGAGAAGATGCCGCTGATGGAAATCACTCGCATCGGCGACGGCGATCCGCAGCCCTTGCCCGAGGGGGACCGGCCGCTCGCTGGCATCCGCGCGCTCGACCTGACGCGGGTCCTGGCCGGTCCGACCTGTGGCCGCACATTGGCGGAGCACGGCGCCGACGTCATGCGAATTAGCGGCCCGCACTTGCCGTTCCACGAGGATTTGGTGATGGATACCGGCCACGGCAAGCTGGCCGCCCATGTCGATTTGCGCGACGGCACCGGGGTTGAAACCTTGCACCACTTAGTGCGCGGCGCCGACATTTTCACCCAGGGCTACCGTCCCGGCGCCCTGGCTGCACGCGGGTTCGCGCCAGAGGATCTGGCGGCATTGCGGCCCGGCATCGTCTGCGTCTCACTCTGCGCCTATGGCCGCGACGGGCCGTGGCGCGACCGGCGCGGTTACGACACCTTGGTACAGAACGCGACCGGCATCTGCGACGAACAAGGCGGCAACGGTCCGCCGACGCACCTGCCCGTCTCGTTGCTCGACTACGCCAGCGGCTATCTGATGGCTTTCGGCGCAATGGCCGCGCTCGGCCACCGCGCACGCGAGGGCGGCAGCTACCACGTCCAGGTTTCGCTATGCCAGACGGCGCACTGGCTAAAGGGTCTGGGCCGCGTCGACGCCGGCGCGAACGCGCTAGCCCTGCCGGACCCGAAAGCGGAAGACGTCGCCGACCTGCTGATGCAAAGCGATACGCCCTTCGGACGGTTGGAACATCTGGCCCCGGCGGTGCAGCTGTCAGAAACCGCGCCACACTGGGTCCGGCCCGTGGTGCCGTTGGGCACCCACGACCCCGTCTGGCCGCGTTAGCTCGCGGACGCCGCTTTCGCCCGAAAGCGCCACAAGGGAAATGGATTAGAAGGGTATGTTATCCTTGAATAGGAAAAGCAGTCCGACAATTGCGGCGAGTCCGAAAAGCGAGAAGATCGCACAAAGCGCAAAGGCAAATGCCTTGCCAATCTCTCTCTTATGATAATCCGGTTCTGGCTGTGTAGGATCGGTCGCCGGCATTCCTCAACTCCACTGTCCTTCAAGCGGTCAGGTCCTCGACGCCTTACGCCGGCGGCGCAAAATTCCCAACCCGGCGATCCCGATGCCGAACAAGGCCAAAGTGCCGGGCTCCGAAACGCTTGCGACCGCGTCGGCGGAGCACCGCGTCCAGCGGTTGTTGGACATGATGACCTTATGCGAAATGAACTGCCCGCAGCCTTGGGCATTCGACATGCTGATTCCCGTCCGGTCGCCCGTCGCGCTGCCGTTCGCGGAATTGAAGTCCGTCAAATCCCAGAGCGCGATGCCGCCAAGGATGGAATTGCTCAGGTCGAACAGGATATTCGTACCCGACAAATCATCGGTATAGAACATCGCGCCCCAATCCTGGATCGTGCCGCCCTCGCCGCCCAATACAATCGACGAATTATCGAACAGGAGATTGCTGTTGTCCGTCAACCGGAAGATGGCGAACGTGTCGGAAAGGGTGTTGAGGATCCAGTCGGAATTGTTGACGGAAAACTTGTTGTTCGCGCCCACCTCGATGTCGATGACCGCGATCCCGTCGCCATGTCCTGCGCTACCAGCGATGTTGGTCACCCCACTGGTCGCGACGCCGGCGTCGACATTGTCCAGGTTGGTCACTATCGATGCGCCTGCGGTTTCCGAGACGTTTTGATCGACGATATCGGATGTGATATTCGCATCGGCGGTCAACCCGTTCACGAAATCGCGAAAATTGGAAATCTGCGTGTTGAGCGTCGTCGGGTCGAACTGGTTGATGCCGGCCCCCGCGTTCAGGTCGGCTTCGGGATCGCCCGCCGCGCCGGAGAAATAACTGTTGTCGCCGGAGGGATTGGGAAAACATCCGCTCGCCCGGTTGCAATCTATACCGATACCGGCATTAACATCGGAGTTAGAGGATTCGAACTTTGCCAGCGCACCGGTAAGCGCGACATTGCCGCTAAAGTCGATGCCCTCAAAAATCGGGCGCGCACCTGGCAACGTGTCGGGGTTGCCCACCGTATCGTTCGGGTGATTGGGATCGTCGTTGTTCCACCGCTCTTTGAAAACGTCGAAAAGGTTCGGCGTGCTGCCGTCCGGCAGACTTCCGGTGCGTTGTGACGGCGGACCGTTGTCGCTTGTGGAGACGAGTTCCTGGTCCGCGCCGATTTCCGTATCTGACTGCTGAAACGCGGCAAACTCGTCGCCGACCGTGCCGTTGCCTGTGCCGATGACCAAATACTGACGGAGAATATCGCTCGCCGGCCCAATCGGATCAGCCAGCGCACCGCCACCTCTCAAGGTAACGCCGAACAATTTAGCGCCACTGCCGAGGGCAATCTTAACGTAATTATTGTATTTCATACTGAATTTTCCTTAATGCTGGTGCGAGAACATGTTCCCCTAAGAATTTCTTAATCTACGCAAGTTTCGTACCCAATTAATTTATCAAACAAAACCAGTAGATTAGAAAAAGAGCGTGCGATATTTAGTGCGATTAGTGTAAAGAATCCCGACGCTCAAATCGTCCTTACCGCCCGATATACGCCCTTTGGAGAGATTTATTCGCACAATTTCAATAGGTTAGGCAAGAAAATATAGCAATCGGACTACTGTAAAGAATTTCGACAGTATAGAATCGGACGATTGATCGGTCTCAAGTGAGTTCTGACCACGCGTAGATCCATAATCGTTCGATATTGATGTTACGTATCTGTTGCATTTGGTGGGCGAAGCGCGGTGAATAGAGCAGTGAGATTCAAGCAACTCTTAATGCGTATGATGCGCAAGGTGAATTGGCGCGTTGCCGTCAAACCTGCGTCGGCGGCTCTCGTATTCCTGACGATCGGCGTTCCGACTGTTTCATACGGCGCAGTGACGGCGACAAGCAGCGACGCTGCGCCGAACCGTTTCGAAGAAGCGACCTGCCTGTTCGAAAGCGGTGAATTCACCGGCGCTGTCATCGAGTTGAAAAACGTCCTTCGGAAAGCGCCCAACTACGTACCTGCGCTTATTCTGATCGGCCGGTCCTATCTTAAACTCGGCGACCTGCTCGCCGCGGAAAACAGTTTAAGGCGCGCCCGGGCGGAAGGCGGTGACGAAGAACTGCTGGTTGTTCCCTTGGCGAACACCTTGTTGCTCCTCAAACGCTACAAGGAACTTTTCGTCGACGCACCCTACAAGGGTCGCAGCCCACAGGTGGAAAGCGCGGTTCAGGACATCCACGGAAAGGCCCATCTCTCACTCAAGGATATCGATCGCGCGGAGGCCGCTTTCTCCCGGGCACTCTTCCTGCAACCAGCGATGGCATCTCCGATGACCGGCCTCGCAAGGGTTTACCTGGCGCGATTTCAACTCGATGCCGCCCAAGATTTAGCTAACAGGGCGATCGAATCGGAACCGGAAAACTTTCTGGTCTGGTTCGTGAAAGCGCAGATATCGCTGCGGCAAAGAAATCCGGTTGCAGCGCTAAAAAGTATCGATCGCTCGATCGTACTCGAACCCAACCACATCGCTTCTCGGGTTGCCCGCGCGATGATGCTGGTGAACCTCAATCGCTTCGATGAAGCCGCGCCCGATCTTGAGACGATTCGTAATATCGCGCCCGACAATCCCTTCGCTATCTTCATCGATGCGCTTATCAAGCTGGCCCGGAAAGACGCACCGGGTTCGAAGCAAGCCCTAGTCCGAGTCGATACCCTGCTGCGGAGTATCGACCCCAATACGTTATCTCGAATTCCGCCCTTGCTGTATCTCGCCGGCGTGGTGAGTTACGCGCGGGGCAGCCACAACGCGGCGCATAATTACCTCCTGCAATACGTAAGTCTCGACCCCTTCGATGTCGCCGGACGGCTGATCCTGAGCCGCGTCCTGCTTCTCAGAAACAAGCTACGCGACGCGCTGACCGTCTTGCGACGGGCCGTTAAGCTGGCACCGGCAAATGCCGAAATCTGGCGTCTGATCGGCACGACGCTGATGCGGGAAGCGCGATACGAAGAAGCGACAAAGGCGTTCGAAAGAGCCGTGGCTCTCAAACCTGGCGCGTCATCGTTGCAGACGGCTTTGTCGTTGAGCCTTGTTCAACGCGGTCAAGTAGAAGAAGCGATCGCGGGACTGGAAAAGGCGCTTGCGCTCGACCCGGAAGCGGTCAAGCCGGGAATATTACTCGCCAGCCTGTTCCTGCGGGAACGAAGATTCGATGCCGCACTCGCTGTTTGCCAATCCATCATCCTCAGAGATCCGTCCAACGCTGCACTTTTCAATCTGATTGCGGCGGCGCAGTCGGCGAAAGGCAACGTTTCGGCGGCGCGAAAGAACCTCAATCAAGCCATCGCGCTCGACCCAAACCTGATCGGCGCACACCGGCTTCTGGCGCAAATCGATCTCCGAGCCGGCCGGGTGGCGGCAGCGAAGAAGCGCCTCAATGCAGCGTCAAACCTACAACATGCGGGCGCCCAACCCTTGCTCGACCTTGCGCAGATAACCCTGAAGGAAGGTCAATTGCACAAGTCTATATCGTATCTTCAAAAGGCGAATTCGCGCGCGCCTGACGATGTCGCCATCCAGTTACGGCTGCTAGACGCTCTTACCCAAATCGGGGACAGGGATGAAGCGCTGCGCATCGTTCAACATCTCGATAGAAAATACATCGACAATAGCGCCGTGATCGAAGCGCTCGGCAAAACCAACTGGCTTTCGGCAGAAAAGAGGATGCAGCAAATACGTTTAGACGCCTGACGAAGATTGTATCCGACGATCCCAAATGGACCTTGCGTATCGCCCGATATCAATTACGCGCGGAGGATAGCGCGGGTGCACATGCCACGCTCAAGCGGTCGCTTGTCTCGAACGAATCACACAACGGTCTGGTTGAGGAAATAGTCCAACTGGAAACGCAACTGGAACTGTTCGACGACGCATTGTTACGCACGAAGCTTCTGATCAAGCAGGTTCCAAACCGCGCCGTCGGATATCGATTGCGCGGCGATGTTCTCGCCAAAAAAGGGGCGTACGGCGACGCGTTGAAAGCCTATACCTCCGCGATCAAACTTGAGCCATCAGGCTTGCTTCTCGCAAAGCAATACGAAACACGGAAGGCGGACGGCATCGCGCAGCCGCCGCTTGAAGATCTGGAGAAATGGGTCAAAGCCCATCCGAAAGACATCGCGACGCGACGCGTCCTCGCCTTCGCGTACCTGGATGCCGACCGCAGTGGTGACGCTATCCGCGTCTACGAGAGCTTGGTCGTCGACATCCCAAACGACCCGGGCATTCTCAACAATCTCGCCTGGCTCTATTTCAGAAAGGGTGACCGGCGGTCGGTTTTGGTTGCAAAAGAGGCTTACCGATTGGCGCCAAAAGTAGCGAACATATTGGATACCTTCGGCTGGATTCTCGTTGAAACAGGCAATGAATTGCGCGGCTTGGAATTGTTGCGCGAGGCCCATGCCCGGGCGTCGCGCCGGCCCTCCATCCGCTACCATCTCGCCGTCGTACTGAGCCGCCTGGGACATACCAAAGAAGCGCGCGAACATCTGAACGCTATCGTGAACGACAAAAAAGCCGGTGACTTTGCTGTGAAAGCAGAAAGGCTTATCAAGAAGCTTTAAAGCGGCTGAAGCACCGGAAAAGGGGGAGTGAATTGCCAAAAGGCGGCCCAACCCGCGCCCAGGGCATCGGCGCGCCGCTCGCCCGGGTGGAAGACTTTCGGCTGACCACCGGCAACGGGCGGTACACGAGCGATTTTTTCCCCGAAGGACTCTGCCACGCGGTCATGGTGCGGTCGCCTCACGCCCATGCCAAGATCCGCGCGATCGACACGTCCCAGGCGGCCGCCCTGCCCGGCGTGCGCGCGGTACTGACCGGCGCGGACGCCGCCGCCGACGGATTGGGACCTATTCCGCACAATCCGGATTGGACGGGGCCGCCCGACGTTGAGCTTCGCCTGCCGGCAGGCTTCGAAGTGTACAGGACGGAGAACATCCCGCTGCCCCTCGACACGGTGCGCTATGTCGGCGAGGCGATCGCCCTGGTGGTGGCCGAGACGGCGGCGATCGCCGCGGAAGCGGCCGAGCTGGTCGAGATCGGATACGAGGCCTTGCCGGCGGTCGTTCACGCAAGCGACGCGCTGGCAGCGGACGCGCCGCGGCTCTGGCCGGACTGTCCCGGAAACACTGCGCTGACCTGCGAGGTCGGCGACCGGGACTCGACCGACCGCGCGTTCGCCGAAGCGGCGCATATCGTCAAGTTCGAGGGCTGGGTGCACAGGGTCACCGGCAGCCCCATGGAACCGCGCGCCGCGATCGGCGAATACGACGCGGCGGCGGCCCGCTACACACTGCGCACGAGTTCTGGCCGCGGCGTCGTGCAGACACGCGAACGACTGGCGCTGACATTGGGCGTTCCTGAAGAAAACTGCCGCGCCGTCTTCGGCGACATGGGGGGAAATTTCGGTACAAGGAACGCCTTCTCACCGGAATACGCGCTGATGCCCTGGGCGGCGCGGCGGGTCGGCCGCCCGGTCAAATGGACCGCCCAGCGGCAGGAATGTTTCCTCAGTGACTATCAGGCGCGCGACCTGACCTCGCAGGCCGAATTGGCGCTCGATGCGGACGGCAACTTCCTGGGGCTGCGCGGCGCCAACACGCTGAACCTCGGCGCCTACACGGTCTATTTCTGGCCGCTGCGCAAGGGGCTGTCGATGATGCAAAGCGTCTACCGCATCCCCTGCGTCCATTTCGAAGGCCGTGCGGTTTTAACCAACACCGCGCCGACGGCGGTCTACCGCAGCGCCGGCCGGCCCGAGGCGATTTACATGATCGAACGGCTGATCGACCTCGCCGCGGAAAGGCACGGCTTCGACCGGATCGAACTGAGACGACGCAACCTGATCGCAAGCGACGCCATGCCGTTCACCAACGGCGTCGGCGTGACCTATGACAGCGGCGACTACGCGGATTGCATGGATAATGCGCTGCGCGAGGCGGACTGGGCCGGCTTCGCGGCGCGCAAGGTAGAGTCGGCCACGCGCGGCCTCTGCCGCGGCATCAGCGTCGCCAACTATATCGAAGTCACCAGCGGCATCCCACGCGAACGCGCCGAGCTGACGGTGTGCGAAGACGGCACAGTCGAACTGGTCATCGGCACCACGAGCAGCGGGCAGGGCCACGAGACAAGCTTCCCGCAACTGGTCAGCGCGTGGCTGCAAATCCCGTTCGACAGAATCCGCTTCATTGCGAACGACACCGACAGGGTATCGGTCGGCGGCGGCTCCCATTCCGGCCGCTCCATGCGCCTCGTCAGCATCGCGGTCGGCGAGGCGGTCGAAGAACTGGTCGCCAAGGGTAGAGCGGTCGCGGCGCATGTCCTGCAGGCGCCCGAGGAAGATATTGCATATAAGGATGGCGCCTTCAGCGCGCCCAGCGGGGGCAGTATCGATCTTTGGGAGGCCGCAAACGCGGCCAAATCACCGGACGGCCCCCTCGATGGGATCGGCGACATCACCAACCGCGCCGGCGGCTACCCCTACGGCGCGCACGTTTGCGAGGTTGAGGTCGACCCGGACACCGGTCATGTCGACATCGTCGCCTGGACCGCCGTCGACGATGTCGGACTGGCCGTCAATCCGCTGATCCTGCACGGCCAGGCGCACGGCGCCGTGGCGCAGGGAATCGGTCAGGCGATGCTGGAGGCGATCCGCTACGACACGGACAGCGGGCAGCTTCTGACCGGATCGTTCATGGACTACGCGATGCCGCGCGCGACGACGACGCCGCCGATCAAGACCGTGATTACCGAAGTTCCGGCGACCTCCCACCCGTACGGCATCCGGCCCGGCGGCGAAGGCGGCACGACCCCAGCTCTTGGGCTGCTGATCAACGCTATTGTCGACGCCCTCTTCGAGTTCGGCGTGAAAAACATCGCAATGCCGGCAACCCCAGAGCGCGTCTGGCAGGCGATCGAAGCCGCCAAACGGGATTGATCCGCCGACGCGTCAGAATTCGAGCGGCAAGCTCAGATGCGTCTCGTATATCCTATCGCGATGCGCCAATAGCGCCGGATCGATCGCCTCGGCGACGCCGGGTTCCGATGCCGTGTAAAGCTTGCGGAGCAAGCCGGGCATTGGGTTCACGTCCTCGCCCATCGGTGCGACGAGCTGCGAGAAGCAGGCCCAATAGAGGTCGGCCGCTGTAAAATCGTCGCCCACCAGATACGTGCTGCCGCCCGCTTTCTGACGTTCCAGCCTCTCCGACAGCATCCGCAGGATGTCCGCGGCGCGTTCCGACGCGTCGTCCAAAGCCTCGGGCGAGTAGCCGTAGCGGGCAGCGAGCGTGTCGGCGATGCGGTGCACGCGCTCGTCCGTCTCTCCATACATGCCGTGAATCAGATGAAGACGGCGCTGCCAGGCGAGCCCGTTTTCGGACGCCAGCTCCGAGACGACCCCGAAGGTTTCGGCGCGCAATGCCGAGTCCGCGGGAAGGAGGGAGGGCTGGGGTCTTAGGCGCTCGGCAAGCGCGACGATCTCATGCCAGCCGACGCGCGGCAGCTCGTCGTCATAGACGGCAATCGGCGCGTTGCGGTGCCCCGTCCATTCGTACAATTCGTCGTTCGAGCGGCCGCCGACCTGACCGACGGGGACGAAGGGGATATCCTTGATTTCGAAGACGTATTTCGCCGCCTGGCTCCAGGCGCCGGGTACGCCCATCGTCAATGCGAGACGCAGGCCGTGCCGTTCTTGTGCTTCGGGTGCGCGGACGTAATCCATGGCTCGCCTCAATTGCAGATTTCTTAGTCGGAAATACCCTAATCCCCGCGCGACTGAGATCAAGTATCCCGTCCGCCCTCGCTCTCGATCTTTTCCGCAAGACGGCGCATGCCGCGCAGCCAGCGTTCGATGTCACCGGTCTTGCCTTCCATCCAGGTCTGCGCGATCTCGTCGGTGAGGATCAGGAAGCGCTCGTCCTCGACCGCGCTGGCAACCATCTCGGCGACCGCCTCCGGCTCCTTGATCGGGCCGGCGGCGTTGCGGGCGAAGGGCTTGTCGGTGTCGCCCAGCATGGGCGTCCGCACGCCGAGCGGCGCCAGCAGGGAGACCCGGATGCCCTGTTGGTGGTGTGTTACGGAGAGATACTCGGCCAGCCCTACGACGGCGTGCTTGGACACCGTGTAGGGCAGATTGCCGTTCGACATCAGGATTCCGGCCATCGAGGCGGTATGAATCAGAGTGCCGCCGCAGCGTTCCAGCATGCCGGGCAATACGGCGCGCACCGCGTAGACATGCGCCATGACATTGACCCGCCAGTGATCGTCCCACACCGACAGGTCGGTATTCAAGATCTCCCGCCCGCTATTGATGCCGGCATTGCTGAAGAAAATGTCGATCGGGCCGTACGCATCCTCGGCGGCCGCGACGAGGGCGTCGATTTCGCCCTTATCGCCGACATTGCATTGGACACCGAGCCCGCCGATCTCCGCCGCGACAGACTCGGCGCCGTCGCCTTTCAGATCGGTGACGACGACCTTGGCGCCCCGCGCTGCGAAGTTCCGGGCGCAGGCTGCCCCGATCCCCGAGGCGCCACCCGTGACGACGCTGACCTTGTCCTGGAAATTCATACGCCCCCCAATCTTAGAGTCTGGCTCGTAGAACACCCGTTGCGCGCACGAGTACGGTATTTCACGGCTATCGACGCTTCAACGCGAACCCGCAGGCGATGGCGTCTTTGGCAGACTAACCGTCACCGTCGTACCGTCCCCGCGCGCACTCCTTACCGTCAACGTGCCGCCGTGCAGCTCCGCCAGATGCTTCGAGAGCGGCAACCCTATTCCGGCACCCCTTTCCGTTTCCACCGCTTCCGTGGCGGCGCGCCCAAACAGCACGAGTGCGGTCTCGATTTCTTCCGCCGTCATGCCTTTACCGTCGTCCGCGACGTCGATTTCAATTTCGGATTGGCGGTCGCAAACCGAAATGCATATGGGGTTGCTCGATTTCGAATACTTTGCCGCGTTACCGATCAGATTGATTAGTATTTGCCGGAGCGACCGGCGGTCGCAGGTCACGATCGTTCCCGCGGCAATGTCATTCGTTTCAACCCGCATATCGAATGCGTCCAACAATCCGGCGGAATTTTTGACTGCCTCGGCAATGGCGTTGGCCACATCGACCTCCTCATGGAACAAATCGTACCGGCCCGCTTCGATTCTCGAAACGTCCATGAGGTCGTCGATCAACGACAACAGGTGGTGACCGCTGCTATGAATCAGGTCGGCATATTCCTCGTATCGAGCGTCGACGGGACCGTACATGTTCTGGCGGATCATATCCGAGAAGCCGATGATCGCGTTCAGCGGCGTGCGCAGTTCGTGGCTTAGATTCGCAAGAAACTCGCTTTTCCGCCTGTCGGCTTCCTCGGCCCGGTTCCGCGCAGCCTGCAGTTCAATGTTGTGTAACCGCAGTTGCTCGCGCATGCGCTCGGTGAAGTAAATTACCGACGGCGCGATTAGCGCCGGCGTCGCGACGGGCAATGCGACGGCTATCGGACTCCCGAATAACTCAGGCGCAGCCAGCCAATACAAGCCGTAACAAAATATGGCTGAACCCAGCACCGACAGTGCCGACAATATCAGCACGCGGATCGTCACCGTTTCCCCCACACATCCAGATTGGCCGGCAAATATTATCCCTCGTTTATCCGCTGTTTTTCATCCACCAGACGCAGAAGTGGCATTACGGAACACCACGTCACCATCGGTCACGGCGCGTAATAGCCGAAATAAGATATCAAGCGGTAGCCTCGAGAAACGCATAAATTTCACGCTCGGCCACAGGCCAAGCTGGGTCGTTCTCCGTCAGAATATGATTGTCGCTGTCGAGCGAGATAAACTTCGCTTTTGGGATGCCAGCCGCCATTTTCGACCTTGTTCAATCGGCTGCATGCGGTCTCCCTTGCCATGCATGACGAGACAGGGACATCGCACATTCGGTAGCAGCTCTGTGACATTCAAATAGTCTACGACCTCTCGGTAGCGTCCCAGATTTTCGGGCGAGATCATGTTTCGCATATCCTCTGCGTAGCGGCGTCGATCTTCGCGGCTGGCACCTGGAATTATCGTCTCGGTAATGAGATCGCGAAGCGAGGGGTAATCGTCATCCCAACCAGCCTGCATCATGGCGCGCATCGCTTCGGCGCGATCTCTGTCCTTTTTCGAATCGCGCTTGGCGCGTCCAATTGCAAAACCGCCGATAATAACAATGGAGGAAACCCGGTCCGGGCATCGTGCCGCAAACACCGCTGCAATAGCAGATCCTTGAGAAATTGCTATGATCGGCGCGCGTTCGACCTCGGCAACGTCGAAAATGCGTTCCAGATCATCAACGAAGTGATCGAGAGAGATATTTTTCATCTCCCAATCGGAAAGGCCGTTGCCCCGCGCGTCGGAATAGACGAAGCGGCGGCGCGACGACAGGGAATCGAACAAAGGGGCCAAGCCGGGGTGACGCCAGTCCAGCTCCAAATGGCCGATCCAGTTCGGCGCTTTTACGATAGGCGCCCCCTCGCCAACAGAGGTCCACGCGAGCCGTTGCCCGTCTTTTGCTTCGCAGTAGCGAATTTCCAGGGTTTGCGCGCGTTTCGTGCGTGAGGCGACGATCCGTTGATCCGATAGGTCAACGGATAAAGTGTCGATGGGACTAGCGATGTTTTTAAGAGTTCGCCGCCCTTCGGATCGCAGCAATACCGGAAGATTTCCGCCTGCCAGGTCTGCAACCGTCCGAGACAACAAGATGCCGCCGGCTTCTGCTTCCGCTTCGAGACGGGCTGCGACATTAGCAGCATCGCCGAATATATCCTGGCCCTCCACGAGGACATCGCCGACATGTAGTCCCATGCGAAGAAACAGTGGCTCACCGTATTGGTACGGCGCCGGTGTAGCGCGCATCGCTTTTTGCACCGCAACCGAACATTCCAATCCATCGCGGGCAGACGGGAATTCGATCAGCGCGCCATCACCCATGAGCTTAACGATCCGCCCATGAGCTTGCTCAACGCAAGGTTTGACAACGCTGCGAAATATGCTGTTAAGGGCAGACAAAACACCGGTCGCATCCGCTTGCATCAAGCGACTATAACCGACGACATCGATCGCCAAAATTGTGGCTAGTCTGCGTTCGGACATACCAATCGATCTCCGCTAGCGAGGCTGGCGCTGAAAGCGTGCCGCCCTTGGAAAGCTAGACCGGATCAGGATTGATGCAGGGCATCAATCCTGTGAATCCGGTCGCCCTTAATAGATAGAGCAAAGCAACAGGACCAATGAAAATCGCCTACGGCGATTCCCATCAATCCTGATTTGCTCTAGGGTCAAAACCAGCCAAGACATTGGCAGGCCCGCGTTGAACGGTCCAGTTCGTTCAATGAGATACAATTTTCCTGCGGCCGATCGCTCGGAGACGGTCTGAGTCTCGATTCGATGCCCGCTTCGGGTTAAAGACTGTTTGGGCCCAGAAGGATGAAGTTCGTCAGCAACCGAGTGTAACGTAGATTTCGATATTTTCGGAAACGCTTCCGCCCTACCGGTACTGGTGCTTCATTTCGATTTCACCGTGGCCCTTCTGGTGGGCGTAGTTGGCGGCCCAGAATTCCTTCACCAGATCGCCAAGCACAACCGGCTCGTATTTCGGCGGGTTGCCGGCGTCGGTACAGGAAGGCAGCACCTCGATCGTGTTGGTCACGTTGGGGCTATGGAAATAGGCCATGGAATAGCGGTCTTGCGCGCCCTCGACGACCACGCCGTGAGGCGTCGACAGGAAACTGTCGTTCGACATGCGCCGCACATAGTTGCCGATATTGACCAGATAGGTCCCATCAATCAGCGGCGGCACGACCCATTCGCCAGACGGCAACCGCAGCCGCAGCCCCGGCACATCCATGCGTGCCAGAATTGTCAGAAAGGCGTTGTCGGTGTGCGGTCCGGTGCCGAAATCGTTATCTTCCAGTTTGGTCGGCGGGTAGTGCAGCATGCGCAGGGTCGCATGGGCCCCTTCGGTGAAGAAGGGTTTGAAATAGTCCGCCGGCATGCCAAGCGCCGTCGCGAAGCCGGGCAGCATGCGCTGCGCCAGCGCGTTTAGCGTGTTGAAATAATCCAAAACCCCTTCGCGGAAGCCGGGCAACCCATCCGGCCATTGGTTGCGCCCGCGCAACGGGGCCGGTTTGTCGAACGCGTCCGGCTCGTGGGTGATGAAGAAGGATTCGTTCTGGTTCGGCTTGGTCGCCTTGTGCACCGTCGAATGGCTCTGGACGCTCGCATTCATCGCCAGATAACCGATGTTGTACGGGTCGAGGGGCAGTTTCAGCTTTTCGTCCATCGGCAGAGCGTGGAAGCGCTTCGACTGCTCGAAAGTGCGGTCGATCAGGTCCTTCGGCACGCCGTGATTGGCGATGTAAAAGAAGCCGACAGTCTCGCAGGCATACCGGATCTCCGCGCCGAGCGCCTCAAACGCGCCCGCCTCGCCGGCGAAATAGGGGCCAAGGTCGATGACCGGAATCTGCGCCGCGGCGGTGTCCATATCCGCCGGCGCGTGTTGCTGGAATAGATGCATGTGTTTTCTCCGTTGCCGGATCATAGGGGCTAAGAGCCCGTTTGAGAATATGTTGTTGTTTTCATGGCCTTTGTTTCTTCGCTGGGTAGGAGGGGTTCGCGCCGCGATGCCGGCGGCATCGCAAGCGGGCGCTGACGCGATCCAGCGAGTAAACAAAGCCCACCCGGAGGGTTGGCGCTTCTCGGCCGGCTGGTGCGTCGCGGCCCTTGGCCGATGCCCGGCATCGTCCGGCGGGCCGTTCCTGCCATCCGACTCGACAATCGCCAATGAAAACAACAACATATTCTCAAACGGACTCTAAGAGCCTTAAGTCCAGAAACCGGCCCTACTCCACCTTGATCTGCTTCTCCTCCGGCAGGGACTTGTAATGGCGCGCGATCTCGGCCGGCGTGGTGATCCATACTTCGTCGCGGTGTTCCGCGATATGCGCGAAAGCGCGGCGCAAATGGTGCAAACGGTGCGGCTGACCAACGATGAAATGGTGCAGCGAGATCGAACAGACCGCGGGGTATTTCGCCGACGATCGCAGCATCTCGGTGAAATGATCGACGACCATGTCGGCGTAGTCGCGCGCCGTGTCACGCCGGAACACGATGGCCGGCTGGTCGTTCAGCTCCAGCGGGTACGGCACGGCGAGCAGCGGGCCCGAACGGGTACGCGACCAGAAGGGTTGGTCGTCGCAGATGCCCCAATCGAGGATGTACTCGTAGCCGGCTTCCTTCAGGATGTCCGGTGTCGCGTCCGACGGCGTCAGGTATGGGGTCAGCCAGCCCGCCGGCGGCTTTCCCTCATGCTGCGCGATGAGGTCGGTGGCGGTGCGGACCATCTCGGTCTCCTCCGCCTCGCTCATATCGGCGACGCGTTTCGAATTCGTGATGCCGTGGCCGATGATCTCGTCGCCGCGGTCGCGGAAGGCAGCAATCGATTCCGGGCAATGGTCGTAGATCGACGCGTTTGTGATGACTCCAATTGGCAGTTCGAACTCGTCGAACAGGTCAAGCAACCGCCACACGCCGACCCGGTTGCCATAGTCGCGCCACAGATAGCTGCGGTGGTTCGGCGCCGGGGTCGGCCGGTCGAGATCGACCCCGCCCTCGCCGAAGATGAAATGCTCCAGATTGACCGCGATGTGGACGGCGAGCCGCTTGCCGTCCGGCCAGTCGAAGTCCGGCCGCGCGCGCAGCCCGGAATAAGGAAACCGATCAAGCGATGGAAGGGACGTCATCTCGATACCTCGCGCTGTATAGTCTAGATGGCGGACGACTCGCGCAGGGCGGCAATCTCCGCGTGCGAAAAGCCGTATTCGGCCAGCACCGCCTCGGTGTCGGCGCCGACGATCGGCGGCGGCAAATCCACACCCGTGGATTCGCCGCTTATCTTGAACGGCGTATTGCAATAGGCGATCTCGCCGTCGACGGCGGGCGCCGCGACCGAGCGTATCGAACCGCGATGTGCCAATTGGCGGTCCGCCAGCACATCCGGCAAGGTGGCGACGGCGGCGGCCGGGACGCCCGCTTCGGTGAACCGGCGCTCCCAGGTTTCCGCATCCGCTGTCGCCAAAGCCTCACGCAGATTAGCGAGGCATTCGGCCTCGTTCGCGATCCGAGCTTCCAACGTCGAGAATCTTGGATCCGCCGCCAGCTCCGACCTTCCGATCACTGTCCAAACCCTGTTGGACTGCGCTTCTACGGCGGGCATCAGCAGCAGCACGCCGTCTTTTGTCGAATGGGTATCGGCCAGCGGGTTGCCGGTCAAGGAACGGCTGCCCATCAGTTTCGGTTCCATGCCGTGCATCGTCTGCAACAGGCTCGGCGACACCATCGCGGCGGCCACGTCCTGCATCGACAGGTCCAGATAGGCGCCCTCGCCCGTGCGTTCGCGCTTGAACAAGGCGCCGGCGATGGCGAAGGCCGCGGTGGTTGCCGACGACATGTCGCAGAGGATCGCGCCGACCCGCATCGGGCCGGTTTCCGGTGTCCCGTTTAGCGCCATGATACCGGACAGCGCCTGGATCGTTGGGTCGTAGGCCGCCGCCTTGGCGCGCGGGCCGGTCTGGCCGAAGCCGGTGATTGCGCAAAAGATCAGCTTCGGATTGACCGCCTTCAATTCTTCCCAGCCGAATCCCATACGCGCCATTGTCCCGGCCTTGAAATTCTCGATCACGACGTCCGCGTCCCGCACCAGGCGTCGGACGACATCGGCCGCATCCGGATTTTTGAGGTCGAGCGTCATCGAACGCTTGCCGGCATTGGCGCTCATATAGATGCAGGAAAGACCCGCGTCCTTGTAGCGGCCGTCGAGCGTATACATCTGCCGCCCCTGGTCGCCCGCACCCGGCTGTTCGATCTTGATCACCTCGGCGCCCATCAGGGCGAGTTGAAAGCTGGCAAACGGCCCGGCGATCGCCTGCGTGAAATCGATGACCCGGACGCCTTCGAAGGTGCGCATGGTTGCTTGTCTCCCTCCACCAGAAATACCCGTAAACAGTACGGCACGCGGCACGAGGAGCGAAAGCCTTGCGAAATTAACCGCCGCGACGGCACACGGCGCGCAACCCGAACAAACCCGATCTGCTTTAGAAGGGAACGCCGAGATCTTCCGGCAGGTGGAAGCCGGTCCGCTTGAGGAAGCGGCGCTGTTCCGGCGGGAAACCGTCGCGGCGGTGCATGACCGACGTGTTGTCCCAGAGGACCACATCATTCACGCGCCATTTGTGTTTATAGACAAACTCGGATTGTGCGGCCCAACCGACTAACCGCTCAATTTCGGCTTGGCTGTCCTCGCAGGACAGATCGTCGATCCCGACCATATGCCCCGGGCTGAGATAGAGCGCCTTCCGGTCGAGGTAGGGGTGGGTCCGCACCAGCGGATGCCACTGGTCCGGCGCCTGATCCTTCTGGTGCTGCGGCGTATCGTAGCGCCGCTTCAGGGTCTTCTTCTCGATCGAATAGCAGGCCTTGCGGCCGTCGACGGTCTGGCGCAGATCGTCGGTCATCGCCGCATAGGCCGAAGCCAGATCGCCGAACCAGGTGTCGCCGCCGTCCGCCGGCACTTCGATCGCGTACATCATGGTCCCGAAGACGGGCCGCTGGGTATAGGTCTGGTCGCTGTGCCAGTGCAGGTCGCCGTCGCCCAGCGCGCCGAGCGGCCGGCCGTCATCTTCTATGTTCGAGATGTACATGATCTCCGGCCGGTCGAGCGCGCGGAACTGTTCTCGGACATGGGTAAACAAAGGTCCCATGCGTTCTGTAAAGGACACCAGCGCCGCGTCGCTGAGCGCCTGGTCGCGCAGAACGGCGACCTTGTGGGTCATCCAGACGTCGCGCAGCGCGCCGAGCTTTTCGTCGTCGATATCTGCGAGGTCGACGTCTTCGATCTCGACCGCAAAGTTCCCGCCCAGCATCCGTGTTTTCAACGTCATGTCCTAATTCTCCGACAGCTTCGTGGCGGCGTCAAACCGGGCGCCCGCCCTTGACCTGCACCCGGTGCATCAATCTGCTGTGTCCGGCATAGTCGTTCAAGGCCAGATGCATAGCACAGCGATTGTCCCAGAACGCGACCGAGTTCACCGCCCACTGAAAACGGCAGGTGAACTCCGGCCGGCAGGCATGGCTGTAGAGGAACTGCAGCAACGGCTGGCTCTCCTCGACCGTCATGCCTTTGAAGCTCTCGGTGTGCAACTCGTTGACATACAGCGACTTTCTACCGGTTTCCGGATGCGTGCGGACGACGGGATGCTCCGCTGACATCTTCGACCAGCCGGCCGATTCGGCCTCGCTGCCCGGTGCCGGCATTCGCCCTTCGGAGAGCGTGCGTAGGATACGCCCGTTGGCGTGCACCGCGACCATGCCGTCCAACAGCGCCTTCATGCCGTCCGACAGGGTCTCGTAAGCAAGATATTGATTGGCGAACATCGTATCGCCGCCGGTCGGCGGCAGGATCTTGGCGTAAAGGATCGAGCCCAGGGTCGGCACCTCAAGATGGCTGGTGTCGCTGTGCCATTCCCAACCGAACACCTTCTCATCTTCCGGCTTGGTCTCGACGATCAGCAGTTCCGGATACTTCCCCGGCACCTGACGGTGCGGCGGCAGTTGCGCGAGTTCACCGAACCGACGGCCGAATCGAAACAATACATCGTCGTCCATCGCCTGGTCGCGGAAGAAGATGACGAGATGTTCCAAGAAGGCGCGGTGCACTTCCTCGAACACCGCCGGATCTATGCCCTCTTCGGCCAGATCGATCCCATGAATTTCCGCACCGATCGCTCCGGAAATCGGTTTTACGTCGATATGCTTGTAACCCATTAGGTTTGATTAGCCTCTTTCAATGCGGTTCCCTCGTCGACAATGTCGTCGCAGCGCGGGTCGCGGAACTTGGTCTGGCCGTGGTGCTGGTCGGCCAGCTTGTAGCCGAGCGCATCCTCCGCGATCAGGATCTTCTGAACGTTGGCTGTACCTTCGCCGGTGAAGAACAGATCGGCGTAGGACTTCAGCCACGACACCCGGTACGCCGTCGACAGGCCGTAGCCGCCGAACACCTGTTGCGCTTTGTCGGCGGCCATCTTCGCGGTCTGCGATGCGTGGTATTTGGCGATCGCGGCGATGCGGTTGCACGGCAGGCCCGCATCCATGCGCCGCGCCGCATCGTAGACCAGCAGGCGGCTCGCCTCGATGCTGGCGGCCATATCGGCGATGTCGGACTGGATCATCTGGAATTTGCCGATCGGCACCCCTTTCACCGTTCGGTCGTTGGCGTAGCGCACGGCGTCCTCGAAACAGGCCCGAGCAACGCCCAGCGCTTTCGCGGCGACGGTGACCCGGCCCGCCTTCAGGGCCTGCATGACGATCTTGAACCCCTCGCCTTCCTCGCCCAACCGGTTTTCGACCGGCACCTTGAAACCGTCGAGGAACACGGCGTTGGTGCGCAGCGCCTTCGACAGGCCGTGCATCTCGACGGGCCGCGCCTCGAAGCCGGGAAATTTCTTCGGCTCGACGATGAAAGCCGTAACGCCGCGATGGCCCGCGTCCGGATCGGTCTTGGCCAGCAGGACGCCGACATCGGTCTCGTTCGCCATCGACGCGAACATTTTGGAGCCGTTGAGGATATAAAAATCACCGTCACGGACCGCGCGCGTGTTCATGTTGCCCAACGCGTCCGAGCCGCCGCCCGACTCGGTCAGCGACATTATGCCGATGGTCTCGCCAGCCAGCAGGGCCGGCACGTATTTCAAGACCTGTTCGGTCGTGCCCGCGGTGAAGATGCAATAGGGACAGGTCGCCGCCTGCTGGTTGAAGCACGACGCGAAGCGGACATCGTTGCGCGCCAGTTCCTCGACCACGACCGCCGTCGCCAGGTAGCCCATGCCGCTGCCGCCGACCGACTCGGGAAACAAATTGCCGTAGAACCCCGCCGCGCCAGCCTGCAGGACCAGATCGCGGGGAAATTCACCGGCCTCTTCGATCGCATCCATTTTCGGCGCGACCTCGGTTTCCATGAACCGGTTGACGCTGTCCCTGATGAGCTGAATTTCTTCCGGAAATAGATCGTCCACCGTCCCGAACTCCCTACGATGTGGTCACGCGTCCGCGAACGGCTTCCAATGTTTCCAGCGCACCGGTTACCAAATCCTGCAGGATGTCCGCAGCGGGCCGGATCTCGTTCAGCAGCCCGGCGGCCTGCCCAGCCGGGTTGCTGTGCACTTCCAGCCTGCCCGCGTCGCGCGCCGCGGCGTTGAAATCGTCCATCAGGATCTTCTGGTACGGCATGAGCAGCGGATCGATATCCGCTTCGGTCCAGGCTTCCACGACCTCGTTGCGGAACATCCGCGCCGTCTTGCCGGTATAGGTGCGGCTGATCTCGAAATCGCGCGACTCGCCGTCCAGGATCTGCCGCTTGTGGGTGTCGTGGATGGCGCATTCCTTCGACACCAGGAAGGCGGTCCCGACCCAGACCCCGACCGCACCCAACGATAGCGCGGCGGCGACCCCGCGCCCGTCAGCGATCCCGCCGGCCGCCACGACAGGGCGCGGCGCGACCGCGTCGACCACCTGGGGGATCAATGGAAAATTGGCGATCTTGCCGGTATGGCCGCCGGCCTCGTAGCCCTGCGCCACGACGATATCGACGCCGGCTTCGACCTGCCGCTGAGCGTTGCGCGGCGAGCCGACGAGGCCCATCACGATCATGTTTTTCGCACGCGCCATCGGCACCACCCAAGACGGATCGCCCAGCCCGGCGGCGAACATTTGCACGTCCTCCTCCATGATGACGTCGACCTGCTGCTGGATCATGTTCTTCGTATTCGAGCCCGGCGTCTCGCCGCCCGCGCCAGAGGTGTTCGCCACGACGAACTCGTTGTCGAGCGGCACCGCTTCCAACCCGTACCGCACCATCAAATCTCCTACGAAGGCGACATGTTCCGGGAAGTCGGCCTTCAACTGCGCGCGCACTTCCGAACGGGTGCCGCCCGCACCGCCGGCCACCTTCGCCGGGAGGATCAGGTCGGCGCCGATCGGCTTGTCGGTAAGCTTCCGGGTTTCGCGGATCTGGTTGCGCAACTCGTCCGGCGTCAGTCCGGATCCGCCGACGACCCCCATGCCGCCCGCTTCCGACACGGCCGCTACCAGCGCCGGCGGCGTCGCCAAGCCGCGCGATCCCATCCCGGCGAGCAGAATCGGGTATTCGATATCGAGCATTTCACACAAAAGGGTGCGAAAGACGGGGGCAGGCATGACGTGATCTCCAGAGTTCCAATTTCTCGATCGACACATCGTACCCAATGAGACGTCCGGAACAAATTGGCGGCAGTAATATAGGCAAATAAATTACCTATTTTCTTGCTTAGGCCAATTATTGGCCTATGTTAATGCGGCATGCATGGAGTGCCGGTAATGCCAACCGTGAAGGATTTTGGACGTTTCAAAATCAGAGTCTTTTTCGACGATCATGGTGAACCGCACTTCCACATCATCGCACCGGACTACGCTGCCAAGGTCTCTATAGAGACTCTAGAATTGATTGCAGGAGAGGTCCCCGGCAGCGTCATGAGACGAGCCCGCGAATGGGCAAGCGCGAACCGCGACCTGTTAAAAGACATATGGGATCGGGGAAATGGATAAGTACCGCGACGAGAGAATTGATCGGAGACGTAATATGGCCACTGAACCTCGCATGACGGACGCGATAGCCTCCAACAGAGGCTTCACGCTTGACATCACCTGGAACAACGATGAAACGACGACAGTCGACCTTACCGGCCTGGTGCACCGTTCCGAGCATTTCGGCCGGTTTATCGACGATCCGGCGGCATTCAAATCGGTTCGGATTACCGATTGGGGTTACACGCTGGAATGGGAAAACGGGCTCGATTGGCCAGCACCGAATGTGCGCCGCGTGGCGGACGAGCAACGCACGATAACCGGTTCCGATCTTAAGCATTGGCAAAAACAAGCCAGATTATCAAATGCCGAAACAGCGGACGTGCTGGGCGTCACCGTAAACACAATCAAGAACTGGCGCGGCGCGCCCGACAAGCCTTTGCCATCGACGGCGCAGATCGCTGTGCGAGCGTTGCGCGACGATGAATTGGCGCTCGCGGCGCATTTCAGACCCCGGCGCGCCGGCCGACCTAAAAAGGTAACTGCCGCTTAGGACAACCCATATTCGATTTAGAGGAATATTCAACATGCCGTACCGCGATCTGCGCGACTATATCGAGGAGCTCGACCGCCGCGGACTGCTGCAGGTGATCGACGAGCCGATGAATAAGGACACCGAACTGGTGCCGCTGGTCCAGCTGCAATTCCGGGGACTGCCGGAGCCGCAGCGCAAGGCGTTCTGGTTCCGCAACGTCACGGCCCAGCGCGGCACCAATTTCGACGGTTCGGTCGTGCGCGGCGCGCTCGGCAGTTCGCGCGCGATCTATGCGGCGGCCTGCGGTGTGGCGGAAGACGAGATCGGCGCGCATTGGGCGAAGGCACACGGCAATCATCTGCTCCCGAACGAGGTCGCGAAAGACCAGGCGCCTGTCAAATCGGTGATCATGCGCGCGCCCGACCTGGGCGACGGCGCCGGCAAGTTCCCGCATCTGATTTCCACGCCCGGCTTCGATCCCGCGCCCTACATCACCGCCGGCGCGTGGGTGACCCGCGACCCGGAGAACGGCGATTACAATCTCGGCATCTATCGCGGCATGATCAAGGCGCCGGACCGGATCGGCTGCGCAACCGATGTGCCGACGCAGCACCTCGCGATCCAATGGGACAAGGCGCGCCGCATGGGCCAGCATCTCGAAGCCGCGATCGTCATCGGCGGTCCGCCGGCCCTGCTGCTGGCGGCGGCCAGCAAGGTGCCGTACGGCGTCGACGAGTACGGGCTGGCCGGCGCGTTGAATGGTGCTGCGATCGACGTCGTTCCGGCGGAGACCTTCGACTGCATGGTCCCGGCCCGCGCGGAGATCGTCATCGAAGGCATCATCCGCACCGACATATTGGAGCCGGAAGCGCCGTTCGGCGAGGCGAGCGGCTATCTCGGCCCGCGCAAGATGGAAAAGGTCTTCGAGGTGAAGGCGATCACCCATCGCGAGCAGCCGATCTGCCAGGGCATCATCAGCAAATACCCGCCCAGCGAAAGCAGTGTCATCCGCAAGGTCGCGTTCGACGCTATCTACCTGAACCATTTGAAGGGCGCCTGCAACATCCCCTCGGTCACAAAGGTCGCGTGCCACGAGATGGCGAGCTGCAACATGATGTTCGTCATCCAGCTCGACAAGCCGGCGATCGGCCAGCCCTGGCAGGCGCTACGCGCCGCGGCGGCCTTCGACGCGTCGCTCGGCAAGATCTTCATCGCGGTGGATTCCGACGTCGACCCAGATTCGATGGACCAAATCCTCTGGGCGCTGTCCTACAGCATGCAGCCGCACCGCGACGCGGAGATTATCCGCGGCAAAGTGCCCCGGCTGGACCCGTCGATCCCGTCCTCGCCGGACGAAATCTACCCGGATGGACAAGGCGCGTCGGCCCTGCTGATCAACGCGTGCCGCGAACATCCCTATATGCCGGTCTCGCTGCCGCGCGAGGACTTCATGGAGACCGCCAAGGCGCGCTGGGCAGCGCTCGGCCTGCCGCCTCTCGACCTCAAGGAACCGTGGCACGGCTATCCGCTGACCCAATGGACGGATGAGAACGCGGAGGAAGCCGAGCTTGCCGTGACCGGCCGCTACTACGAGACCGGCGAGAAGCTCGCCGGGCGCCGCCAGAACACCGACTGAACGATTTCACGCACAAGGAGACACCCATGTCCGAGAACCTGATCTTCGAGGTGAGCGACGGTATCGCCACCCTGACGCTGAACCGCCCGGCGAAACTGAATGCGTTCACCGACGACATGCTGGAAGGACTCGTCGCGTCGTTCGACGAATGCGAGGCACGGGACGACGTGCGCGTCGTGATCCTGACCGGCACGGGGCGCGGCTTCTCCACCGGCGGCGATATCGGCACCATGGGGGAGGCTGTGGACAACCGGCCGCACATCACCAAGAACCGCATCTGGGGCGGCATTCAGGCCTTCCCGAAGCGGCTCGCGCGGTTCGACAAGCCGGTCATTGCCGCGGTCAACGGCCTCGCCGTCGGCGGCGGCATGGATCTGGCGCTGGCTTGCGATTTCCGGGTCGCCGCGCAATCCGCCCGCTTCGCCGAAACCTACGCCAAGATCGGCCTCGCGCCCGGCGGCGGCGGCGCGTACTTCCTGCCGCGGCTGGTCGGCACCGGACGCGCGCTGGAGTTGCTGTGGACGGCGGAATTCATCGACGCCGATCTGGCGCTCGAGATCGGCCTCGTCAACCACGTTTTCCCCAACGACACGATGATGGACGAGACCCGCAAGATCGCCAAGCGCATCGCCTCGATGCCGCCGCTCTCGGTGCGGCTGATCAAGCGCGCCGTCTATCAGGGACTCAACGCCGACATGAATACGGCGTTCGACCTGATCAGCTCCCACATCGCCGTCGCCCGCGCCGGCCCCGACCATCCGGAAGCGATCGCCGCGTTCCAGGAGAAGCGCGATGGCAAATATGTCGGATACTAGGAAACGGTAACGCAAACTATTCTTTGGGAAACAATCATGATTGACAAAGACACGTTGCCCTATTTCAGCGAAACCGAAATCCAGGCGGTACTGGAATGGGGTCCCCTCATCGATACGGTCGAGGCCGCGATGGCATCATTTTCGGCCGGTGAGGTCGCGCAGCCCGTACGTCAGATGGTGCCGGTTCCGGGGCATGACGCGATCATCGCGGTGATGCCCGCCGTCGGCGAGGCGATGGCCGTCAAGGTCGTGACCCTGTACCACGCGAACGCCGGCACGGATCTGCCGACCCACCAGGCGGTGATCCTGGTTTTCGATAAGAAAAACGGCTCGCCGCTCGCCGTCCTCGACGGAAGGCTGATTACGGAAATGCGCACCGCCGCCGGATCGGCTGCCGCCGCACGCAGGCTCGCGGTCGAGAAGCCGGATGTCGTGACGATCATGGGCAATGGCGTTCAGGCGCGCGCCCACGCCGAGGCCTTTTCTGTGGTCCGGGATTACCGGGAGCTTCGTCTCTGGGCGCGCAACGAAACGGCAGGGCGCGAAGTGGCGAACGACATCGGTACGGTGTTCGTCGCCGACGCGGAACAGGCGGTTCGAGACGCCGACATCGTCGCTTGCACGACATCGGCGACCGAGCCGATCCTCAAAGGTGCGTGGCTCAAGCCAGGAGCGTTCGTCACCTCCGTCGGCTGGAACACCGCCGACGGTCGGGAACTGGACGATGCGGCGATGGCCAACACCGTCCTCGTCGAATCCGTGGACGCGGCCAAGGATCAGGCGGGCGACATCCGAGCCTCCGGGTGCGAGATATTCGCCGAGGTCGGCGAAATTTACGCCGGCACGAAATCGGTGCCGGGCAGCGCCACCGTCATTTACGACTCCATCGGCATTGCGATCATGGATGTCGCCGCCGCGAAACTCACCTACGACTCGATCATAGCCTCCAAAAGTTAGGCCGCCGCATTCGCGTAGCGCGAACAAACAAAAAGGGAAAGCGTACATATGACAGGACCGTTCGACGGGATTCGGGTGTTGGACATGACGACGGTGTTCGTCGGGCCATACGCCTCTCAAATGCTGGGTGATATGGGCGCGGAGGTGATCAAGGTCGAAGCGCCGGACGGCGATCTGACACGCGGCAGCGGTCCGTCGGTCAATCCCGGCATGGCGGCAAGCTTCCTGCAGATCAACCGCAACAAGCGCGCCATAAGCCTGAACCTGAAGACCGAGGGTGGAGCCGAGGCGATGCGGGCGCTAATGCGCGAAACCGATGTGTTCGTCCACAATATGCGGCCCGAACCCTTGGCCCGGCTGGGCTTCGACTACGACAGCGCCCGTGCAATCAATCCGGGCCTGATCTACTGCAACATCTGGGGCTTCGGGCGCGAGGGGCGCTATGCGGGCCAGGCGGCCTATGACGACGTCATCCAGGGCGCGTCCGGCCTCGTCGCGCTGGAAGCGTTCGGCGGAAAAGAAGCGCGCTACGTCCCGTCCCTGATCGCCGACAAGACTACCGGCCTGTTCGCGGCCTACGCCATGGCGGCGGCGCTGTACCACAAGCTGGCCACCGGCGAGGGGCAGGAGATCGAAGTACCGATGTTCGAGAGTATGGTGAGTTTCACCTTCCTGGAACATCTCTCCGGCAAGAGTTTCGTGCCGGCGCAAGGCCCGGCGGGCTCGATGCGCCATGCCACGCCGATGCGCTGGCCCTACAAGACGAAGGACGGCCATATCTGCGCTCTGCCCGGCAGCGACAAGCATTGGCGCGGCCTGCTGAGCGCCATCGGCCGCGAGGATCTGTGGGACAATCCGATCCTGCAGAACCGCGACGAACGCCGCGAAAACATCGATGCCGTCAACGCGCTGATCGGTGAATTGATGGCCGAACGTACCACGGCGGAATGGGTGACGGTGTTGGCCGAAGCCGGTGTCCCGTGCATGCCGATCTCGACTCTGGACGACGTCGTGGCCGACGGTCATCTCGCCGATGTCGGCTTTTGGCACGAAACCGAGCATCCGTCGGAGGGCCGCGTCCGGCTGATGAAACCGCCCTACACGTTGAGCAAGTCGCCCGCCGATATCCGGCGCGATCCGCCCCGCTTCGGCGAGCACACCCGCACCATCTTGGCCGAACACGGTTACGACGCGGAGGAGATCGCACGGCTCCTGGCGGACGGGGCGGCGATGGAAGAGGCAGGGTGACCCCGTGACCGAAGACCGCGCAGTCGATCTGTCGACCGAGCTCGCCGAGGGCTTCGTCCTGCCGCCCGCCGGCATTCCAATCGACGTTCTGAAACAAACCACCGTGCCGGAAACGGGCCTCAGCTTCCACCCGCGGCAAACGATGCAACGCGCTGACGACGCGTTGCTGCCGATCATCACCTCGGCCTATCTCGCCTGCGGGCTGCATTCGGGCGACCCGCTGGTCCTGCGGCGGCTGATCCCGTCGCTGCTGGAGAACAAAATCCAGATTGGCGCCCACCCCTCCTACCCGGATATCTTCAATTTCGGTCAAACGCACGTCGCCATGACCCCCGACGAGCTGGTCAGCGTGTTCCTTTACCAATTCGGCGCCTTGGACGGCGTCTTGCGCGAATTCGGTCGGCGCATCCGCACGGTCAAATGCCATGGCGCGCTGTATTACGATGTCTCGGAAGAGGAATGGGCCTGCGCGGCGATGATCAAGGCGGTCCGCACCTTCGACCCGGAAATTATCGTCATCGCGCCGGCTATCTCGGGAACCCTGGGCCAGATGAAGGCGTCTGGCCTTATCGTCGCCACGGAATGCTATGCCGATCGCCGTTACGGTTCGAACGGCCGCATCGTCGACCGCGCCCATCCGCGCGCACTGTTGGAGAGTGCCGAGGAAGCGGCGGGCCAGATCGTCAGCGTCGTGCGAGACGGCATCGTGGAGGCGGAAGACGGCACGATGGTGCCCATGAACGCCGATACCTACTGCCTGCATAGCGATACGCCGGGCGCGGCCGATATGGGCAGGGCTGTTGTCAACGCACTGCGCGCCGAGAACATTGCTATCAAGCCAACGACCGAGATTTTGAACCGATACAGTAAGGAATAACTATGCCCTACGACTTCGAACTGCTGACCGTCGAAACCGACGGGCGGGTCGCCACCGTGACCATCGACAATCCGCCGGCGAACGTCATCACCATGGCGCTGCTGGCGGAACTCGACCGGCTGTCCTCGGAGCTCAAGGCCGACATGGCGCTCACCGTCGTGGTGATGCGCAGCGCCGACCCGAACTTCTTCCTCGCCCATTTCGATGTCGCGGCGATCCTGGAGCGGCCGATCGGGTTCGAGCCGCAGCGCGATTCTCAGCTGAAACCGTTCCATGCCTTGTGCGAGCGCTTCCGCACCATGAACAAGGTCGTGATCGCGCAGATCGAAGGCCGGGTCGGCGGCGGCGGCAGCGAGCTGTCGACGTCCATGGACATGCGCTTCGGCGTGCGCGGCAAGACCAAGGTCAACCAGATGGAGGTGCCGCTCGGCATCATTCCCGGCGGCACCGGCACGCAACGTCTGCCGCGATTAATGGGCCGCGGCCGTGGCGCTGGAATTGATTCTGAGCGGCGACGATATGGATGCCGAGACGGCGGAGCGCTGGGGCTACCTCAACCGTATCTTCGAGCCGGACGAGATCGGCTCGTTCGTCGAGAAGTTGGCCAAACGCATCGCCTCCTTCCCGCCCCCCGCGGTGCGCCAGGCGAAGCTTGCCGTCAACCAATCGGAACGGCCGTGGCTCGACGGGCTGTTCGAGGAAGCCTATTTGTTCGAGCAGCTCCTGCGCACCGACGATGCGCGCCGGAACATGCGGCGCTTCCTGGAAATCGGCGGCCAGACCCGCGACGGTGAACTGCGCATGGACGCGTTGTGCGCTGAGCTGGGCGATGGCGGATAGACGGCCGCGCCCTCACAGCTTCGGCCAGACCCCTTCCATGAAATGCGCCATAGCATCCCTGTTCTCGGCCAGGTAGGGCGTGCTGACGCTGACGATGATCTCGTCCAGCCCGGCCTCCCCATAGGCGCGGATCGTTTCGGCCATGTCGTCGTCGGTGCCGCGCAGGATCGTGCGGTCCTCGACCGAGGGGTCCGGCGCCTTGCCGGAGAAGTCGAGCGGCAGGGTGATGGCGTAGCGCAGGTCCGACGCATCGCGGCCCGCTTCCTCGGTCAGTCGGACGATTTCGCTCCGGCCTTCGACGACCTGCTTCGGCGATTGTCTAAGCGTGTGCCAGCCGTCGCCGAACCGCGCGATGCGGCGGAAGGCGGCCTTACTGTACCCGCCGACCAGGATCGGCGGGTAGGGTTTCTGCAAGGGCTTCGGCGCGAACCGCAAGCCGCTGTAACTGTAGAATTTACCGGCAAATTCCGGCACGTTCTGGGTCCACAATGCCTGCAGCGCGCCCAGGACCTCATCCGTGCGCCGGCCGCGCGTCGTGAAGTCGACGCCCAGATTTTCGAACTCGTCGCGGGTCATCGCCACGCCGATGCCGAAATTGACGCGCCCGCCGGAAAGCTGGTCCAAGGTCGCGATCATCTTGCCGAGCCGCGCAGGATCGTGCCAAGGCAGCACCAGGACGGAGGTGCCGAGCCGCACCGTCTTCGTCGCCGCGCCGATGGCGATCAGGATCGTCAGCGCATCGTAATAGGGCTTGTCACCGAGCCGTTCCGCGACATAGGTCGCGTGGAACAAATGCTCGCGTACCCAGACGCTGCCGAACCCCAACGCCTCCGCCTTCACCGCGATCTCGATCAACTCGTTCGGGTTCTCGCCGCCGTAATTGTTGGGAATGCCCCAGCCGGCTTTCATGATCTTCTCCCTGTTTCCGTCGCCATCAATTTTCTTCCACCCGCCCCTTCATGCCGTACCCCGACAGCGCCTTGTCGACGAGCGCCTCGCCGGTGTCGAAATCGTAGTTCCACAGGAAGCGGTTCTTCACGATGAACGGTGCGCCGGCGTAGAACTTTTCGTACTGGGCGTGGCGGCTGGCGAATTCGGAGCCGACCGCGTCCCAGGCCAGCTTGAGCAGTTTCACCCGTTCCTCCGCCGGCCAGCCGGGCGACTGCACGTAGCGGCGGATGTCGTCGCCCGCTTCGGCCAAGTCGAAATCGGCGACGTTCGACGGCAGCTGGATCATGCCGCCGCCGGTCAGTTCGCGCAGCATCTCCAGCACCTCGGGATAGAGGCGCGACTGCAGGACCATGGCGGCGTAATGGGTCTGCGGGTCCGGCACGTAGACGCCGTTTTGGTTGGGTGCCGCCTTGGCAATCTGGCCGTCCATCAGGCCCTTATACATCGCCGCCTGCACCGCAATATCGGCGATCTGGCCTTGCACGGGCGGCATCGCGTTGATGCCGTTCATCTTGGTGATGCGCTGCGCCAGGCCCGTCAGGAAACGCAGCTTGGTGATGAAACGGATCTGCGCCTGGTTGTTGCCCAGGATATGAGCCGGCGTTTCGAACCACTGGTCGCGGCAGATATCCAGATTCTTGTAAACGAAGATATGCTCCCACGGCACGAACACGTCGTCGTAGACGACCAGCGAGTCGGTCTCGTCGAAGCGGGTCGCCAGCGGATAGTCGTACATGCTGGAGGCGGCGCGGGCATAGGAGCGCCGCGAGTGGATCTTCACCCCCGGCGCGTTGCACGGCACAATCAGCGATATGGCGTGATTCTCGTCGCCCGGCCGCATCGGATGGATCGTGCTCTGATGCACATAGTCGGAAAAGACTGAACCGGTGCCGAGCATCTGCGCGCCGCGGATCACCACGCCGTCGTCACGCTCCTTGACCACGCCGCAATAGAGGTCCGGTGGGTCCTGCTGATGCGCCGGTTTGGAGCGGTCGATCTGCGGCGGCACGATGGTGTAGGTGATGTAGACGTCGTTGTCGCGCAGCCACTCGTAGATACGCACCGCGTTCGCGGCGAATTGATCGTTGCCGTCGCGCGCCAGCACCTGCGGTTCAGCCGCGAAACCGACGAAGAAACCCGCGACATGGTCGGGCGTGCGGCCCATATAGCCGAGGCTTTCCTCCGACCAGCGCTCGATCGCGGCGCGGCGCTGCTGCAGCGCCTCGATCGAGTCCGGCATCTGCCAGATGCGGTTGACCGGCGCGCCGGAGGTCGGCGAGGTGTAGGTCATCAGCTCCCGGTTCTCCGGGTCGCACGCGATGTCGAACAGGCCCGCAATAGTCCGGGCCGGCTCGGCGAAGGCCGGGTGCGAAGTGACGTCCCGGACTTCCTCGCCGTCGACGAAAACTCGTCGCCCGTCTTCGCGCAGCGCGTCGAGATACTGCGCGCCGGTCCGCAGGCCCCCGGGGAACCGATCGTCCTTTAGCGATATCGACATACTTCGCCTTTTCACCGTTCGGAACGCGTGCCGGCATTTGGCAATGCCGGGCCGGTGGCTATAGTAGCAGCCGAATCGCCAATTCAGGGATTCCTACAATCCATGGCCAGCGCGGAAGACTCACAATTCGACCAACGGGCGTTCCGCGATGCGGTCGGCAGCTTCGCGACCGGCGTGATGGTCATGACCTGCAGTGGCGGCAGCGAAGGGTTGATCGGCGTGACGATGAATTCCTTTTCATCCGTATCGCTCGATCCGCCGTTGGTGTCCTTCTGTATCGCGGATTCGCTGTCCGAATTCGAGACACTACTGAAGACCGAACACTTTGCGCTGAATTTGCTGCGCGCGGATCAGGAAGAGCTTTCAAACCAATTCGCCAAAACCGGCTTGGACAAATGGCGCGGCGTTTCTTACCGGGAAGGCGCCAACGCGGCGCCGATCATCGAGCCCAATCACGGGGTGCTACTGTGCACAAAACACGCGCAATATGAATGCGGCGACCACTATATCGTCGTCGCCAAGGTCGACAATGTGGAGTTCGGAGGCGACGAACCGCCCTTGCTCTTCTACAAGGGCCAATACCGCCAACTCGCCTAAGAGTCTTCCGTCGGCGCGTAATAGTGCAGCTCGAAAAGCAAGCAACCGCCTGCCGATTTGAAGGGACCATGGAAAGCGCCCGGCGGACGGCAGGCGTAGGTCGGCGCGTCGAACGGTTCGCCGCCCGCGCCTTGCGCATCGTTACCAACGGTCAGCGTGCCGTTGACCAGATACACCTCCTCCCAATGATCGTGCACAAAGGGTTCGGTCGAATAGGCGCCGGGGTCGAAACGCAGCAAGCGTGACCGGCTGCCGGTCTTGGCCGTTTCGTCCAGATCGGAGGTCAGCACCTTCTGCTTGATGCCCTCCGGATAGCCCGGCGGCACCTCCCAGCCCTCGTCCATGTTCAGCGCGGTGAATTCGATATGCGGTTTGCCCATAGGATTAGCCTCTATCCGATGTTCGGTAGGTTCGATATGTCGTACGCGTGCGCAATCTTGCGGCCCAGCACGGGGTCTTCCAGTTCGAGTTCGAAACGCGGCGCGCCGGTGAGATCGCCGATGACCGGCAGGGTGCCGCCGAACATCGCCTGCCCTGGCGCCAGCGGCGCGTACTCCAACGCGTACTGTCCGGCGAGGTCCCGCGGGTCGATCATCGAAGCGACCGTGCCTTCCTGATACAGCAGCTTCTCGCCGCCGTCGACCCGATAGGAGCGCAGCACCAGTTCGTCCCAGTGATCGCGCAGATCTTCGTGCCGCCACAGGGTGGACGCGATCGGTTTGGGACAGCACTGCTTCGATACCGACACGTTGTAGGCCTCGACTTCGCGGTCGGTATGGTCCGAGCCGAGCCCGACCCAATAACCGTCGTCGCGTTTCAGCAGACAATACTCCGCCTCGCCGCTGCTACCCGCGCCGACGGTCTGTATTTTCGACGCCGTCGTCAGCAGATTCGCCCCGACGCGATAGAAGCAGGGCGTCGACACCGGCCGCGCGACGCCGATCGCCGCCAATTCGACGATATGCTCTTCGAGCTTCGCCTTATCGCGTCCCGTCCAGCCGCCGATGATCAGGTCGGTGACCGTGACGGTTTCGGTGGGCGCGGAGTCGCCTGAAACGAAGGTCAATTCCAGCCGGTTCGCCATCTCAAACCTTCCACAATTCGCTGAACTGTGTCGCGACGACCTTCTCGTAGGGCACCGGCCCGTCGAGCCAGCCGAGGTCGGTCATGAACCGGTTCATGCCCAGCACGAACTCTTCCGAGATCGACGCATCGTAGTACGGCAAATCCCGCGCCACCACATCGGCGATCATCGCCGCGCCGTCCGCCGGAAACAGCTTCTCGCCCACTTTTGTGGCCAATGAGAGGTCCTCTTTGATCGCCTGTTGCGTCTTGACGATGGCGCGCACGGCCGCCGCCGCCGCGTCCGGGTCGCGCGCGATCAGCGCGTCGCTGCCGATCAGCGCCGGACAGGTGTAATTGAAGGCCTTCGTGGGCTCGTCGCCGCGGCGGATGTCGATCAGCACCTTGCCGGCCCCGGCGCGGACGGCGGTTTCCGCCCCCATGCCGTTAGCCCAGAAGGCGTCGACCTCGCCCTTGGCCAGCGAGTTCGCGGCGGCGACGCCGAACGACACGCCGGGCGTGATATTGCCCGGCGCCGGCGCGACCTTGACCTTGTCGCGTTCGAGATCGATGCCGGCTTCCGCCAGCAGACGCTTCAGGCCGAGTTCCACGAAGGGTGCGGCGGCAATGTACAGCCCCTTCACCGCGTCGATATCGCCGCGTTCGGCGTCGAGGTCGCTGCGCACCACCAACAGCCAGTACATGCCCTGCGCCAGTGTCGCCAGCAGCTTCGCGCCCTCCCAGTTCGGATAGGCGGCCAGGGCGCTGTGCGCCGAGCCGGCCACCAGATCGAATTCTCCGTCGCGCATCAATTCGCAGCATTTGTTGACGGGGAAATAGTGAATGAGTTCCAAGTCGAGCCCCTCCTCGCGGAAAAAACCCAGTTCCACGGCGGCGACCGCCGGGAAGTAGGAATTCGAAATCAGATCTGGAACCGCAATTTTCATGGTGTCTCCTTTCCTAACCCGCCGTCAGACCTTGCCGAGGGCATGCAATATCCGTGGCGGCGTTAGCGGCACTTCGCTCAGCGTAACATCGAAGAGCGAAAGCGCATCGTTGACCGCGTTCAGCACCGCGCCCATGGCGCCGGTCGTGCCGGCCTCGCCCGCGCCCTTCGCACCCAGCTCCGAGGTTGCGGTCGGCGTTTCGAGATGCTCGACCTCGATATCCGGCATTTCCGCCGCCATCGGCACCAGATAGTCCGCCAGCGTCCCGTTGCGCAGATACCCGGCGCCATCGTAGAGGAATTCCTCGTACAGCGCGCCGCCGATCCCCTGCACCACGCCGCCGCGGATCTGCTCCTCGACCAGCAGGGGATTGAGCAGCCGCCCGCAATCGTGCACAACGAGATAGCGCCGGAAGGCCACCAGCCCGGTATCCGTATCGACCTCGACGATCGCGACATGCAGTCCGTTCGCCGGCAGGAACATCCTGTCTCGGCTCGCATACCGGCCCGTGACGGTCAGGTCGGCCGACACGCCGTCGGGAACTATTTAGGGCTTGAAATGGCCGACCGAGGCGACCTCGTCGAGCGTCATATGCGCCGCGCCGCTTTGCGCATCGACCACCGCGCCTTCGCGAATATCCAGCGATTCCGCGGATTTCTGCAGCAGGACACCGGCAATATTGAGGATGTTCTGCCGCAGTTCACGGCCCGCCCGCAATGCCGCCTCGCCGGCGAGCGCCGCGCCGCGCGAGCCCCACGATCCGCCGCCGACCGGACACATTTCGCTGTCGCCGCTGTTCACCTTGACGTCATCCACGGACACGCCGACGATCCCCGCCACGACCTGCTGGATGCCGCTGTCGATGCCCTGCCCCTGATCGGTCGCGCCGGTATAGCAACGGATGCCGCCGGACGCTTCGAGGCGCAGGATGCAGGTCTCCTGCGCGCTGATATGCTGCCCGCCTTCGCCGTAATATTCGGGGCCTATAGCCGTCAGGTCGACGAAGGTCGCGAAGCCGATCCCGCGATAAACGCCATCTTCGCGAAGCTGCGCCTGTTCCGTGCGGAACGCGTCCACATCCACGCGCTCCAGCGCGCGGTCGAGACAACCGTGGAACGACAACCGCTCCAGCGCGATGCCGCCCGGCGACGTGATCGGGAAATCCTCGTCGCGCAGATAGGCGCGCGGCCGCAGCGCGATCGCGTCGAGACCGAGCCGTTTCGCACCCAGCTCGATAAGCTGCTCGGTCACCGCGCAGGCGATGGGGTGCCCGACCGAGCGGATATGGCCCAGCAGCGACTTGTTGAGATAGGCCATGCGCACCGCGGCGCGGTAATGGCCGTGCCGGTAGGGGACGCCACAAAGCCGGATGATCTGGTTGCCCTCGGCAATGCTGGACCGCGGGTATTGCGAATACGCGCCGGCATGGAACAGGTCGTCGACGTCCAGGCCGACGATGTCGCCTTGCTCGCTGAACGCCATACGCGCGGCGACCGAATGATCGCGGCAATGGATGTCGGACAGGAAGGATTCGAGCCGGTCGGCGATGAATTTGACCGGGCGGCCAAGCAGCTTCGACACCGCACAGGCGGCCAGCTCGTCCGGGTAGAGATGATGCTTGAGCCCGAACGCGCCGCCGACATCGGGACAGATCACCCGCACATTTTGCTCCGGGATATCGAGCAGGTGGGCGTAGAGGTCCTGCTGCTGATGCGGTGTCTGATGCGATTGGTGAACGGTCAGCCGGTCCGATGCGGGATCGTAGTCGGCGATCACACCGCGCGGTTCCAGACTGACGCCGGTGTGCCGGTTGAAACGGAATTGGCGCTCGACGACAAGACGCGCGGCCTCGAACGCGGCCTCTGTATCCCCTTGGGATACCTCCGTCGCAAAGGCGAGATTGTCGCCCAAGGTTTCGTGGATCGGCGCCGCCGAGCTCAATGCCGATTCTGCATCGCTGACGGCCGGCAGTTCCTGCCAGTCCACAACAACCTGCTCCGCCGCATCTTCCGCCTCTGCGCGGCTGCGCGCGACGACCGCGGCGACCGCCTCGCCCTGCCAGCGCGCGATATCGGCGGCAAGGACATGCTGTTCCGGTGCCTTCATGTCCGGAAACAGATTGTGGATTCCGCGCCAGGATGACACGACATGTGCCAAATCTTTTGCGATCACGACACGAGTCACGCCCGGCATGGCTGAGGCCTCGACGGAATCTATCGCCAAGACCCGCGCATGCGGATAGGGCGACCGGACGAAAGCCAGATGCAATAGGCGCGGCAGCTCGATGTCGTCGACATATTGCCCCCGGCCGGCCAGCAAACGCTTGGCGCGGTCGCGCGGCAACGGAGACCCGATGGGCGCCTGGAAGGTCATGCTTCGGACCGCGCTATACCAGGCGCCTTCACGCGGTCCTCACCGCGCCGTCCAGCCACCGTCGACGACCAGGCTCGCGCCCGTGATCATCGATGCCGCGGGCGACGCCAGAAAGACGACGGCGCCGACGATGTCGTCGATCTGCGCCAGATGCCCCATCGGGATGCTGCCGATGATCTCCGCCCGGAAGTCCGGATCGGCGAGCGCGGGCCCGGTCATCGGCGTTTCGACCCAGGTCGGCCCGACCGCATTGACCCGGATACGGTGCGGCGCCAGTTCGATTGCCATGGATTTGGTCAGCCCTTCGACCGCGTGCTTGGTCATGGTGTAGACACTTCGGCCGCGCAGCGCGACCCTTCCGAGCTGCGACGAGATGTTGACCACCGCGCCGCCGCGCGCCGCGCGATCCGAATCCTGCAACATCCGGTTCACGGCCGCCTGGGCGACGATGAAGGCGGCGCGCACGTTCAATTCCAGCATGGTGTCGAGTGCGGCGCTTTCCACATCGATGAAGGGCTGCGGAATATTGGTGCCCGCATTGTTCACCAGTATGTCGAGTGCCGGAAGATCGCCTATCGCCTTGCGGACCGCTGCCGTGTCGGTGACGTCGCAGACCAACACCGCCGCGTCCCCGCCAGCGTCCCCGATTTCCGCCGCAACCAATTCCAATTCGGAGCGGGTTCGGCTCATCAGCACGACCCGGGCGCCGGCTTGCGCGAGCCCCTTTGCCATACCGACCCCTAACCCACGGCTGGCCCCGGATACCAATGCTGTACGGCCGTCGAGACGGAAGTCGGGGACGGGATTTATCGTTTCACGCGCGTCGGACATTCTATTGCCTGGCAGAAATCGAAGGTAAAGCAGTTGGCACCGAACGAACCGGCGCGGTCAAGATCGACACGCTGCGCGGCTTACCTGCATGCGCCGATTCAGTTATGGTGGTGCGGTTCGTCCGGCGAAGAGGGGCTTGCATGAACTACGAGAGGCTTTTCGCCGGTTTCGGCGACAGGGTGGTCCGCGCCGGCCTGATCGGCGTCGGGCAGTTCGGCGCCTCGCTGATCGCCCAGGCAAACGCGATCCCCTTGCTGTCCCTGCCGGCGATCTGCGACCGCGATGTGGATCAAGCCCTTGCCGCCTGTCGCGCGAACGGCATTACCGACGTTTTGGTGTGCGAGAACGAGGCCGAAGCAAATCGGGCGCTAGAAGCCGGAACGCTGGTCGTGGTCCCTGATGCGGCGTTGCTGATGAAGCTGCCACTCGACGTCATCGTCGAAGCCACCGGGAACCCGGAAGCGGCTGCTTCCAGCGGCGAGGCCGCGATCGAAAACGGCAAGCATCTCGTCCTGGCCTCCAAGGAAGCGGAATCCGTGATCGGTCCGCTGCTGTCGCGCAAGGCACGCGACGCGGGCCTGGTCGCCACGTTGGTGGAAGGTGACCAACCGAGTTTATTAGTCGGGCTCTTTACATGGGCGCGGCTGCTCGGCCTCGACGTGGTCTGCGCCGGCAAGTCGAGCGAGTACGATTTCGTCTTCGACCCGGAAACGCTGGCCTGGTAGACGACCGAATACGCAGCGCCCGGCCTAAACGAATATTGGACGCTTCAAGATGACTCTGTCGAAACAACCTTGGCGGCGCGGGCGGAGATATTGGCCGCGGTGCCGCAACGTACCGTTCCGGACCTCTGCGAGATGGGCATCGTGGCGAACGCCACGGGGCTGCGGCCGGACACGCCATCATTCCACGTCCCCGTCGCGCGCGCCGTCGAGGTGCCCGACATCTTTCGGCCACGCACCGAGGGCGGGCTGCTGTCCAATACCGGCGTCATAGACGTGTTCAACTGCCTGCGCCGCCCGGATGAGCAGAGCTTCGCCGGCGGCGTCTTCGTCGTCGTGCGCTGCGACAGTCCGGAAACCTGGGAGGTCCTGCGCGGCAAAGGGATCCCCGTCAGCCGGTCGGGCAGCCACGCGATGCTCTACAACCCCTCGCATCTGCTGGGCGTCGAAGCGCCGATTTCGATCCTATCCGCCGCTCTGCTGGGGCACCCGACCGGCGGCGCCGAACCGAAGCCGGTCGTCGACCTGGTCGCCCGCACGAACCGCGATTGGCGGGCCGGCGAAACGCTGATGATCACCGATCATCACCATCACGAGGTCGCCGGATTAGAACCCTTGCTCGTCGAATCCGCTGCAGCCGTTTCCGGCAACCCGGC
Source organism: Alphaproteobacteria bacterium (assembly GCA_047517345.1). GTDB lineage: Bacteria > Pseudomonadota > Alphaproteobacteria > UBA8366. The sequence continues at coordinate 48,149 of JAKZTB010000106.1, read as the reverse complement.
GCCGTACTACTTGGCGGCCGGACGTCCACTGACACGGGACGTTCCGGCAGGGACTGTCGTCACCATCGACATGATCGAACCACCGGACAGTTCAGATTTGTGGCGCTTGCGCGCCGATCAAGACCGCTCATTCGCGGCTTAAATCAAAAATTACAGAGCACGGAAATCGATGCCGCAGCGTGAGATAAAATACGAAGTCCAGACCGGTACCGGCAACCGCTGGATCATCGATTCGATTCACGTGGCGCAGACCGTCGCCATGTCGCGTGCCCAGATATTGTTAAAAAGCAATCAGCACAACTCCGTCCGCGTGACGCGGGAGACCGGCAACTATCGCGAAGAGGTGATATTCCAGCAAGAGTGCGCCGCGCAACCCGACAAACCGATCACAATTTCGCCGATCGACGAGGCCTCGGTTTGCGAAGAACTCGTCGATCTTACGTCCTTCGAAGCCCGAAAATCCGCCGGCCGGGTGCTGCGGAAATATCTGGACAAGTACAATCTGACGGCGCTCGAAGTCCTGCACAACCACAATCATTTGCGCGACCTTCGCCATACCGAACGCCTGTTCGACCAGGCCATTCACAAAGTCGCCTCCGTTCAATCCCGCGCCTTGGGCGAAGCGGCGCAGCCCCGCATCGACATATTATACAAGCTGGCAACGCAACTATTCGACGAAACGAGAGACCTGCGGAGCACGGAGCGCTTCGTTTCGATATTAAGCGACGATGGATTGACGCCGACGCTACGGGTGATCGGAACGTCTTTTTCAGAAGACGCACGCCCCTTTCACATCTGTGCGGTACTTGCCGCCTATTTCGGACAAGCTTTGGATTGGCAGGCAAAACTCAACCTCGCCCTCGATCTGCTGTACAAGCGCCCTGACGAAGAAGCGGGCGGATATCTGGACGAAATCTGCGCCGAGATCATGGACGGATCGAATGCCGTCATGGAGATTCTCGGGTCGCAGCCCGACCTCGTCACCGCCTTGCGCATGATGGCGCAGCTGAGCGCCGGACGTTTCAAGGCCAGACATAGCCGCGACTCCCAACTGGCGCGGCTCAACGCGGTCTTGAAAAATTTCCCGATGCGGGAAACGCGCAAGGTGCTGCTTGAGAGGGTGGCGCGCGAGACGTCGGGAACCAATCCGTTAACGCGCGAAGACGAAGATACGGACAAAGCCGCCTTTCCCGATCTGGTAAAGGATCTGATCGCGCATGCCGGGCTGAACGGCGGCACGGCGATCAGCGAAGCGGTCACCCGGCGCGCGCGGATCGTCATGGGAAACACTGATAGCGATTTGTCCGCCGATGAGGGAATCGCCTTCATTCTCGGAATGCTGCCCACGGCCACGGCCAAGATGGGCTACCTGTTGGACCTAAGCCGGTCGGAATTTGGACATAAATACCAATCCTCGGTCCTGACACGGCTATAGGAAATCGTCGAACCGATTACCGCATTGTCGGAGCTGCTGCCCGCCAACAGCTCGCGCGAGGCGTTGGCCGAAACGGTGGACGATTTGCGGCTTCGCGTCGGCGACGATGCATTGGGGCGGGAAATCAACGCCCTTATCGCCAAGAAGCTCGATGGGTTTCTGGACAAGAATGACAGCGCCAAAAGGGTCGGTCGCGAAGCAAATGTCGCTTCTCCGAAGGAACCTGCGCCTGTGAAAAGCACCCAGGACCGAAATAGCCGGACCTTCAACGACGGCGACATCATATTCCGCGAGTCCGAACTAGGCGACGAGGCCTTTGTCATCGTTTCCGGAGAAGTCCAGATTTCCGTTGGCGAAGGCAAGGAAACGGTCGTCATTGCGACGCTCGGTCGCGGCGAAGTGTTCGGCGAGATGGCTCTGGTCGACGACGAGCCACGCGTCGCAACGGCCACCGCCTTGAAAGACACAGCGGTCTACGTCGTACCGCAGGAAATGTTCAAAAAACGCCTGTCGTGGCTTGCCGAAGAGGACCGCTTGATCAGCCACATTATCGGAACCCTCGTCAGCCGGTTGCGCGGTCAGATCGTCGGCTGAGGTGTATCCAAAACAGCGTATCAAACGGGAGGATAGAATGGATCTGGGGTTGGCGGGCAAACGGGCGATCGTCACCGGCGGCACCCGCGGGATCGGACGCAAAATCGTCGACCTACTGGCGGCGGAAGGTTGCGCTGTCGGACTCTGTGCCCGCGACAAGGCGCAAACCGACGATGCCGTTGCAGCGCTGTCTGGTAGAGGCGCAACCGTGATCGGCGGCGCGGTCGACGTATCCGATGACGCAGGATTGCGCGGCTGGATTGGCGAGACGGCGGAGTCGCTCGGCGGGCTCGATATCCTCGTCGCCAATGCCAGCGCCTTGGCCGGTTCCGCCGGCACGGAAGCCTGGCGTTCCGGATTGGAGGTCGACATTCTGGGCACCGTTCGCGCGGTCGAAGCGGCATTGCCGTTCCTGGAGCGTTCGGAAGCGGGATCGATCGTCGGCATATCCAGCACCGCCGCCGTTACCACTTCCGGCGGGGTGCGGGCCTATAGCGGCGTAAAGGCGGCACTGATCAACTACCTGTCGGGCTTGAGCACCAATTTGGGCGCGAAAGGCATTCGCGCGAACACGGTCTCGCCTGGTGCGATATTTTTCGAGGGCGGCGTATGGGATGTCCGCAAGCGCGAAGCCCCCGAGGCATACGAAGCCGCGGTGGCGCGAAATCCGATGGGCCGCCTGGGCACGCCGGAGGAAGTCGCGAACGCCGTGGTATTTCTCGCCAGCCCGGCAGCGAGCTATATCAGCGGTACGAACGTGATCGTCGACGGCGCCGCCACGACTCGCGTGCAGTTCTAAGCGAGACGGTGCCGCGGTTACGCAGCGGTCTGGGAATGCTCCTTTTCGAAACGCTCGATCAAGGTTTTCAGGTCTGGTTCTTGAACCGCTTTCGACGCCTTGCGAACGGACATCCATCGGCGTTTGCGAAGTGCCCTCTCTGGGTATTTGTCCAGAATACGCGTGACTTCCATCGCGAAGACACGAACGCGATAAAGCTCGCCACCTTTCTCCGGCCTTTTCCGATAGGTATAGGTACCGATACTTCGCGGCTGCGTATTTCCGACGACGCCCGCCTCTTCGAACGCTTCGAATTCCGCTGATTCGCGGCCCGTCAGTCCGGGTTCGATATGTCCTTTCGGCAAGATCCAGCGTTTCGCGCCAATCGACGTTACTAGCAGTATTTTCAAAATCCCCTTTTTGTATGCAAAGGGCAAAACCGCTGCTTGCTGAATTGTCGCCTCTTTGACCATGGGTTATTCAACCGCGGCCGGTGCTAGAAAATCGAGGAGATTCGGTATTTTTCGGCGAGACCGATTGGTTCCATGTTCTAGTCAAGAGCATATCGGCTTGATTTTCTCCTATTTTTCAGTATCTAGCTTGCGGGTTGAAAAAGACACTTACTGATTATGGACTATCCGAAGTTTCGGCTGTACCCAAGCCGTTGTTGTTACAGTTCCGCTGACGCCAAGGACCCACACCGATGTCGATTCTCTCCCGCCTGACTTCAAACGTCAAAAACGGCGCGAAAAAGACGACGGTCGACAAAGATCTGAAGCGGATCGTTCAACTCGAAAAAGCGTCGGCGCGGATCAGCCGACAAAACCTGAATATGGGTTTCGGGTTCCTGTTCCTGCTCGCGGTCTGGATTTTCGCCTATTTCAAGACCGGCGGCACCGAGGTCAATTCCATCGTTACCGTCGCGGCATTGGTCGGCGCCTACATGGCGATGAATATCGGTGCGAACGACGTGGCGAACAATGTCGGGCCGGCGGTCGGTTCGAAGGCGCTTACATTGGTAGGCGCTTTGTGCATCGCGGCGGTCTTCGAAGCCGCCGGCGCTTTGATCGCGGGCGGCGAGGTCATCAGCACAATTTCTAAAAGCATCGTCAGCCCCGAGTCTTTCGCAGACAAAACAATTTTTATTTGGGCAATGCTCTCGGCGCTTTTGTCAGCGGCGGTATGGGTCAACATGGCGACGTTTTTCGGGGCGCCGGTGTCGACAACGCATTCTATTGTCGGCGGCGTCATCGGCGCGGGAATTGCCGCCGCGGGTTTCGCAGCCGTGGACTGGCTCGTCATGCTGAAGATTGCCGCCAGCTGGGTCATTTCGCCGGTCCTCGGCGGTTTTGTCGCCGCCGCGTTCCTGGCCTTTGTGAAATTCGCAATATTGTACCAGGACGACAAGATCGCCGCCGCCCGCCGTTGGGTACCGGTTCTGGTCGGGATCATGGCGGCCGCCTTTTCCGTCTACCTCGTCATGAAAGGCCTCAAGCGCGTCTGGAAGCCCGATGCACCGACCCTCGTACTGATTGGCGCTTGCGCCTTTGCGGTGGCTTATGCGGTTGTCAGAACTGCGATTTCCCGGATCGCGGGGACGCTTGAAAACCGCCGGCGTTCAGTCGGCACCCTGTTCACTATTCCGTTGATCTGCGCCGCGGCGCTGCTGTCCTTCGCGCATGGCTCGAACGACGTTGCCAACGCTGTCGGCCCCTTGGCTGCGATCGTAAGCGCCGCGACCGAAGGGAAAGTGGCGGCGAAAGTAACACTGCCGCTCTGGATATTGGCGATCGGCGCAATCGGCATTTGCGTCGGTTTACTGCTCTTTGGTCCGAAAATTATTGAAATCGTTGGCGAGAAAATCACCAAACTTAACAGGGTCCGCGCTTTCTGCGTGGCGCTGTCCGCCTCGATCACGGTGATCATCGCGTCGACCTTGGGCCTGCCGGTAAGCTCCACGCATATCGCCGTAGGCGCGGTGTTCGGCGTCGGGTTCTTGCGCGAAGCGATTACCAATCGCCGCCTCGGCATTGCTGCGACGGCCAATGCAAAATCCACCGACAATGGAAAATTGGAATCCGATCGCGAGGTCCGGCGTTGGGCAAAAGCGCGGAAGCGTAAACTAGTCCGGCGCCGCCACCTGACCACCATCGTTGCCGCCTGGCTGATCACGGTGCCCGCGTCGGCGTTAATCGCCGCCTTGATATTTCTGGCGATTAACGGAATTCGATAATCCGGCGGTACAGCCGTCTTCGGTCACCTATCCGACACCAGACCGCGCTAACCGGTTATGAAAAGCGACGCCTTGTCGCAAGGGAGGTCGGGTTGCTAGTTTGGCGGCTCATCGAAGGGAGCAGGCATCCGAATGAGCAATCGAACGTTACGAGGCAAGACGGCGGTCGTCGGGATCGGCGAAACGACCTATTACAAACACGGGCAATCGCCCGACCCGGAATTCGTCCTGGTCCTGCAGGCCATCCTCAAGGCCTGCGAAGATGCGGGCATCAACCCGAAGGAAATCGACGGATTCGCGTCCTACAGCAACGACCGCAACGAGCCAACGCGGCTGGCGGCAGCGCTCGGCATCAATGATTTGCGGTACTCCAATATGAATTGGGGCGGCGGCGGCGGCGGGGTCGCGGCGGCCGTCGGCAATGCCGCGGCGGCGGTCGCGGTCGGTTTCGCGGATTGTGTCGTGGCCTTCCGCGGTCTGGCGCAAGGTCAATTCCAGCGTTTCGGAAAGGCCCCACCCGTTTCCGTGGTCAGCGGCGATCCTGCCTATATGTCGCCCTACGGCGTGATGTCGCCGCTGCAGAAATACGCGATGCGGGCGATGCGTTTCATGCACGAGCACAAAGTCGAGCACAGCGTGCTGCGCGCCATCTCGATGGCGTCCTACCATCACGCCCAGAACAATCCCCGCGCCGTCATGTACAACCGGCCGCTGACGGAGAAGAAATACGACGACTCCCGCTGGATCGCGGAACCCTGCCGGCTCTTCGACTGCTGTCAGGAGAATGACGGCGCCGCGGCAATCATCATCGTCTCGGCCGAGAAGGCGAAGGATTTGAAGAAGAAGCCTGCCTACGTTCTGGGGGCGGCGCAAGGTTCCGACCATCGCTGCGGCGCGCCGGTCATGAACGCCAGCAATTTCCCATCTTCCAGCTTTTCCAGCCTCGCGCCGCGCCTCTACGAAATGGCAGAGGTCACGCCGGGAGACGTCGACGTGGTGCAGAGCTATGAGAACTTCACCATCGGTGTGATGATGGCGGTGGTGGAACACGGCTTTTGCGAACCAGACGAATGCAACGAGTTCTTCACCTTAGAAAACCTCGCCGCACCGGACGGCAAGATGCCGCTCAACACCAGCGGCGGCAATCTGGCGGAGTGCTACATGCACGGTCTTGGTCTGCAGATCGAGGCGGTGCGGCAAATTCGCGGCGAGTCCGCGAACCAGATTCCGGGCGCCGACGTCGCTCTCAACATCGCAGGACCGATGGTCCACCACGTCAGCACCGTCATTATGGGATCGGAGGCCACAATATGAGCGAGACCTATCTGCCGGAAGGCATGCCGATTCCCGTGCCGCAGAATGACGGACTCGACAAGCCCTATTGGGACGGGCTGTTAGAGGGCAAACTGCAGATCCAGCGTTGCGGCGATTGCGGTACTTGGCAGTGGGGCCCCGAATGGATCTGCCACGAATGCAACTCCTTCAACATGGAATGGACCCCGGTCGAAGGCGAAGGCACCATCTACAGCTGGGAGCGCGCATGGCACCCGGTGCATCCGGCACTGCAAGGGCGCGGCCCCTATATCGTCGTCCTGGTCGAGCTGCCGCATGCGGGGAATGTCCGCATGATCGGCAACCTGTTGGGCGATCCTGCGCAAGACGTGACAATCGGCGCAAAGGTAAAGGCGATTTTCGAACAGCACGGCGGCGACAAGCCCTATACGCTCGTGCAGTGGCGGGTCGCGGATTGATCGGGAGAGCATGATGTCAGAACAAACGAGTTACGAGATCAACGAGGAGAATCTGTGGCGGACCGAAACGCCGGGGCCGGAAGGCTGGACCCGCACGGCCCGGCGGGACGATCCGAACAAGTACCTGATGATTTCGGCCGACACGCACGCCAACGAGCCTTTCGACCTCTGGGCGAAGCGGATCGACACGAAATATATCGACCGCATCCCCCGGGTGGAAACCGACGAGAACGGTAAACAGTGGCGCATCACCGAAGGCTACCGCAAGTCCCGTATCTTCGATTTCAAAATGCTCGGCGAAGACGGCGTACGCAGCAAGGCGGGCGCCACCGTGGAAGGGCGGCTCAAAGACAACAGGTACGACGGCATCGATGCCGAGGTCATGTTCCCGAACAAGGGCCTCGCCATGTGGGCAACGCCAGATCCTGTCTTCGCCATGGCGCAATGCCGTGTGTGGAACGACTGGGCGTGGGAGGATTTCGGCCCGCACAACAATACCATATCGCCGATGGCGGCCATCGCGACCGGCGATTTCGACGGCGCGATGAAAGAGATCGAACGGGTCGCCGCCCTCGGCTTCCGCGGCCTCACTTTGCCCTGCAAACCGATCTGGGGTGGGCACGATGTCGACCACGCCAACTACAATCTGCCGGAATTCGATCCGATGTGGGCGCTGCTTGAGGAGACCGGCCTGCCGATCACCTTCCACGTCTCGACAGGCCGCGACCCGCGCGCGTCGAAGGGCAATGGCGGCGCGGTCATCAACTACGTCACCCATTCGCTGTCGCCGACCATCGAGCCACTGGCGAACCTCTGCTCCTCCGGTGTTCTCGAACGGTTCCCGAAAATCAAGTTCGCCCTGATCGAAGCCGGCATCGGCTGGGTGCCGTGGGTCCTCGACGCCATGGACGAGGCCTACAAGAAGCATCATTTCTGGGTCCGCCCGAAACTGCAGGGCCTGCCGAGCGACTATTTCCGCGCGCACGGCGCCGCCAGCTTCCAGGAAGACGAGGCCGGACTACTACTGGCTGACCAATACAATCTCTGGGACAATTTCATGTGGGCCAACGACTATCCCCACCATGAAGGCACCTGGCCGCATTCCGCCGCCGCCATCGAGCGGACCATGCAGGGCATGAATGACGCGCAGCGGGCCAAAATCCTCGGCCTCAACGCCAAGCGCATGTTCGGCTTCGATCTGGCCGACTATCCCAACAAACCGAGCGGCGCTGCCGACTGATCGAAAGGAATCCTCATGGACCTCGGCCTCAACGGCAAGACCGCGCTGGTGACCGGCGCATCGAAGGGTATCGGGCGCGCTGTGGCCGAAGCCCTGGCGGCGGAGGGCTGCTCGCTGCACATCGCGTCGCGCACGGCGGCGGATCTGGAGAAGGCGCGCGACGAGATCAACGCCGCGCACGGCGCGCAGGTCACGGTCCATGCCGGCGACCTGTCCGACAGCGCCACCGCCTGCAAGCTGGCGGAGACCTGCAAGGACGTCGACATCCTGGTAAACAACGCCGGCGCCATCCCGGCGGGCGATATCGAGATGATCGACGAGGAAACCTGGCGCACCGCCTGGGACCTGAAAGTATTCGGCTACATCAATATCAGCCGCATTATCTATCCCGCCATGTGCAAACGCGGCAGCGGCGTCATCGTCAACGTGCTGGGCAACGCCGCGGTCCGACCGAGCCCCAACTACATCGCCGGGGCGGCGGGCAATTCGAGCCTGGTGGGGTTCACGCGCGGGCTCGGCCGGGAAAGCTTTGACCACGGCGTGCGCGTCGTCGGCATCCATCCCGGCCCGATCGAAACCGAACGCCTTGTCACCATGCGCAAGGTCCAGGCGGAGAAAGAGTTGGGCGATCCGGAACGCTGGCAGGAGCTGCCTGTCGAGGGGCCCGGCGGCCGGGTCGGCACGTCGGAGGAATGCGCCAACGTCGTCGCCTTCCTCGCTTCCGACAAGGCAAGCTGGGTCAACGGCGTCGTCTTCTCGGTCGATGGCGGGGGGAGTCTGCGGTAATGCCAAAAGTTCTCTCCCAAGACGCCGTCGAACAGTTTCACGAGCAGGGATTCCTGCCGCCGGTTCCCGTGCTCATGGCGGACGAAGTCGCGTATTTCAACGGCTGCCTGGAAGCGTTCGAGGCAAAGCATCCCAACGACCGACTCAAGTTGAAGAGCAAGTCGCACCTGCTGTGCCCGTGGGTGGAAGAGATCGCGCGGCATCCGGGGATCCTCGACGTCTATGAAGACCTGATCGGGCCGAACATCCTGTGCTACAGCATGGCCTTCCGAATCAAGAGCCCGGACGGCAAAACCCATGCCGGCTGGCACCAGGACGGCGCGTACAACCCGATCCGGCCCATATTGGTGATCGGCGCGCTAGCGCTTGAGGAATGTTCGCTCGACCATGGCTGCCTCAAGGTCATCCCCGGCTCGCACAAGACCGGCATCCTGGAACACACCGATACGGGAAATCCGGACAGCATCCTGTCGCGCGGCCAGTACATTTCCGAAGGCTTCGACGAATCGAAAGCCGTCGACATCGTCCTCAAACCAGGCGAGATCGGCCTGTTCAACGCCGGCATCATCCATGGCTCCAACATCAACCGTGCCAAGGATCGGCGCGTCATCCTGCTGGTGGAGATGATGCCGACTCACACGGAGGTTCGCGCGCACCGCGATTCCGCGATGCTGGTGCGCGGCGTCAATACCTACAACAACGTCGATATCGACCCGTCGCCGAAGATCGAGTTCGGGCCGGAGGAACTGGCCGCCTGGCGCAACACGACGCAGAAGACGGGCAAGAACGTCTTCGCCAACAGCCCGCTCAAGCCGACCGGGGTCTATGGCGGGGAGGGAGCAAGCCCGTCATGAGCGAACGATCCCCGGAACTGCAGCATTTCATCGATTCGGTAAAGCGGGCCGTCTTCGAGGGCGGTCTGCCGGAGGGTGCCAAACCGGCAGCGAAGAATATCTTCGACGCGCTTGCAAAAGACGGTGGCCGCCACGAACCGAGGGATCCGAACCGGCTGCCGGTCTGCGACCATCTGCCCGCCGCCTTCGAGAACGCCAAAGAAGGCCCGGAGCGAACGGTCCAGCTCGGCGCGGCGTTGGCCGCCATTGAGCCGCAACTGGGCTGGCTGATGAAACCGACGACAGACGACCATTTCCGAAACCGGCACGCCAATGCTGTAGTCGTCGGCGTCGACGGCATCGAGCAGCGCAACGATGTGCGGATCGGGGTCAGCCTGGTCGCACCTGATACCGTCTATCCCGACCACAACCATCCGCCCGAAGAGATCTACGCCGTCCTCTCCGACAGCGCCTGGCGCCAGAACGAAGGCACCTGGCACAAGCCCGGTCTCGGCGGCACCGTCCACAACATTCCCAACATAAGCCACGCGATGCGATCGTATGAGACGCCGCTGCTGGCGGTATGGAGCCTGTGGATCGGGGGTTAGAGCTACTCCGGAAAGACGTGTGCGCCGTCATCGCCGAGCGGCAAGAGCACTGCTGACGCCACAGCAGCCGCCGATAGTGCGCCAAGAAGGTGCGGAAAAAATCTCCGCCGCGCGACGGCTCCCATATCAGCGCATCGCCAAGCCTCTCCGGATCGACCGCGACAAGCACCAGGTCCGTCTGCCCCGCGAAATGCCGCCGCGCAGTCTCTTCGACCTGGGCGGCGGTCGAGAAGTGGATGAACCCGTCCGCGATGTCGATCGCGCTGCCGGTGAATTCGCCGTTCCGTTCCGCGTCGCGCCACTCATCCTCGGTGCAGATTTTGTAGATCACGGCGCGATGCTTGCCCGTACACCCTAATCGCCGCTATCTTCCGCCCGCATCTTGGCGAACACTTCCTTCGCGACGATCATCGCCTCGCGCACCGAGGGGACGCCGATATAGCCCGAGGTGTGCAGCAGCGCTTCCGACAGCTCGTCCTCGGTCCAGCCTTGGCGGCGCGCCATCCGCAGGTGGATTTCCAACTCCGGCCAGCGACCGGTCGCCGTATCCGTGATGCAGCAGATCAGCGTACGCGTCTTCAGGTCGAGACCGGGCCTGGACCACAACAGGCCGAACACCGCCTCGCGCGCGTAGTCGCCGAACTTCTCCATGATCGGGTCGTCATAGACCGTCTTCGCCATGTCGTTCGCCATGGCGTCGCCCATCAATTCCTGGCGAATTTCGCTGCCTTTCTCGTAGGCCTGACTTCTGGACATCGTTTACTGCTCCTTCATGGGTTGAAGCATCAGCCTAAACCGTGCCCTCGGCACAGCCAAATCACGCAAGCAGCCCTGCCGATTTCGCTTGATCGAACAACGGTGCGGCACGCAAACTTCTGGTTTACCGCCTAAACCTCCGAGGTACTGAATATGTCGAACAATGCCGAAGCCGCCCTGCTCGATCGGGACATGGCCCATCTCATTCACCCGCTGCACAGCAAGGCAGCCCATACCGGCGGCAAGGTCTGGGTCGGCGGCGAAGGCGAATTCCTGGTCGACGCCAACGGCGACCAATACATCGACGGTCTCTCGGGCCTGTGGAACAACACGGCGGGCAACGGTAGGCGCGAGCTGGCGGAGGCCGGCGCGAAACAACTCACCGAGATGGCCTACGCGTCCGGCTATGCGGGCAGTTCGAACCCGCGCGCCATCGAACTGGCGGAACGGCTTGCCGGCATCACCTATCCCAATATCAACCATTTCTACTTCACCTCCGGCGGCGGCGAGGCGACCGACACCAACATCAAGATGGCGCGCTATTACTGGAAGCTGAAGGGCAAGCCGGAAAAGACCAAGGTCATCTCGCGCATCTGGGGCTATCACGGCGTAACTTTGGCGGCGATGAGCGCGACCGGCATCGACGCCTATTGGGCGATGTTAGAGCCGCGGGTGCCGGGCTTCATCCACATCCCGGGGCCCTACCCCTATTTCTACGAAGCGCCCGCCGGTGAGAGTCAGGGCATCGCCGCGGCAAACGAGCTGGAAAAGGCGATTCTCGACGCCGGGCCGGACACCGTCGCCATGTTCATCGCCGAACCGGTACAGGGCGCGGGCGGCGTAATCGTGCCGCAGGACGATTATTTCCCGCGCATCCGCGAAATCTGCGACCAGTACGACGTGCTGCTGGTCTCCGACGAGGTGATCACCGGCTTCGGCCGAACCGGCACAATGTTCGGGCTGGAGCATTGGGGCGTGCAACCCGACCTGATCCAGTTCGCCAAGGCGATCACCTCGGGTTACTTCCCACTCGGCGGTATCGGCGTCAGCGATGAGATCGCCCGGACCATGGACGACAGCGGCAAGCCCTTCATGCACGCCTACACGTACAGCGCGCACCCGGTCGGCTGCGCCATCGCCAACGCCATGCTCGACGTCATAGAAACCGACGATTTTCCGGGCCAAGCCGCAGCCAAGGGCAAGCGTCTGCTGCACGGCCTGAAGGACGCGCTCGGCGAGCACCCCAATGTCGGCGATATTCGCGGGCTCGGCATGATGTGCGGCGTCGAGTACGTCAAGGACCGCTCGACCAAGGAAGTCTTCGACGCGGCAGAGGCGATCGGGCCCAAGATCCATGCGGAAACGATGGAACGCGGCATGTTCAGCCGCGTGCGCGGCGACGTTTACTGCCTGGCGCCGCCGGTCGTGACCAGCGAGTCGTCGATCGATCGTATCGTCGAGATCATGGCCGACGCGACCAAGGCGGTGCTGGGTTAACGGTTCCGCTCCGACAGCGCCTCGAACAAACCGGCGAGCAGCCGCGCCCGCGGCACCAGCGACGACACCAGCAGGTGCTCCTGCTTGGTGTGCACGCCGTCGCCGCAGACGCCGAGACCGTCCAGTGTCGGAATCCCCAGCGCGCCAGTGAAATTGCCATCGCTGCCGCCGCCGAATTGGCCGTGACCGAGATCGAGTCCGACCTCGCGCGCGACCCGCTGTGCCACTTCCAAGAGATCGAGCGTCGCCGGATGGACCGAGAACAGCGGCCGTATCGGGCACGGCTCGACCTCCAGCCGCACCTCCGGATGAGGCGACTCGAGCGAAACCATGCGGCGCTGGACCTCGGCGAAGCTCTCCGGCGTCGGCGCGACGCACAGCACCTCGGCATGGCATTCGGTCGGGACGACGTTGACGAAATTACCGCCATTTATCACGCCGACCCTGTAGGTCATCTCGCGTTCGACGTCGCTGAACCCCTCGATTCGGGCGATCAGTTGCGCCATGACGCTGATCGCGCTGCGTCCGACGCCTTTGGCGACGCCGGCATGCGCGGGTCGGCCGTAGGTGTGCAATTTATAGCGCAGGAAAGCGTGCCGTCCGGTGACGAACTTGTCCGGTTTACCCGGTTCCGGCACCAGCACATAGCGGTTTGCCCGCGCCTCTTCCTCGATCAGGGCGCGGGTCGACGGGCTGCCGATTTCCTCGTCCGGAATGAACAGAAAGGTCATCGGCAGGGTAAGCCGTTCCCGCGTCGCGATGACTTGCTCGATGGTGTGCACCGCGAGGTACATCCCGCCCTTCATATCCAGCACGCCCGGCCCGTAGAGCCGGTCGCCGTCGCGCCGGACCGCCAAAGTTTCCGACAGGGTGCCCACGAGATGCACGGTATCGAGGTGCCCCAATACCAGAATGCCCGGCTCCGCGCCCCAGGCGAATCGCGCCCGGACCACATCGCCGTAACCGTCCGTGCCGGGAATCCGTTCGACCGCCGCGCCGAGACCCGACATCGCCGACTCGGCCAGGTCCATCATGCGGTTGACGGCGTCGGGATCGAAGCTCGGACTTTCTATCGCCGCCCATTCGGCGATCCCGGCGGCGATTTCCTCCGCGTCGAATGTGGCTTCGTAGCCGCTCATGCCATGTCTGAGATGCCGAACATTTCGCGCAGGGCGTGCCGGCCGGGTAGCGTGATGTCGAGCGCCCGCGTCCCGTTGCGCCGCCGCACGTAACCCTTATCGAAATAGTGGGTACAGATCGCCGCGCCGAGCTTGCCGGCGATATGCGGCCGGCGTTCGCTCCAATCAAGGCAGGGACGGCAGACCGGGCGCGACGATTTGCGCTTTCCCGAAAGCTCGATGCCTCGCTCGGCCAGAAACGTGGCGCCATGCTCGGTGAGCAATCCCGATTCGCTGTCGAACTCGACCGCGCCCTCCTCGACCAGACGATCCGAAATCGCAACGCCGAGTCGCCCGGCCAAATGATCGTAGCAGGTACGGGCCCGCTGCATCGCGGCATCGCGCGGGCCGGTGACGAGCTTTCGCTTCGGGCCCACGTCGCTTATCGAAGCGATCTGCATGATGCCTTCGAGCATGCGCGCCACTTCCGGGTGCGCCAAGCGGTGATAGCGGTGCCGGCCCTGCTTCCGCACGGCGACGAGCTTGGCCGACGTCAGCCGCGCGAGGTGACTGCTCGCGGTCTGCGGGGTCACGCCGGCGACGCGCGATAGTTCGGTCGCCGTCAGCGCGCGGCCGTCCATCAACGCGCCCAGGATGGCGGCGCGGGCCGGTACGCCGACAAGCATGCCGATCTCGGCAATCTGATTCGTGCTGACCATCAATTCATACCTCCAGACCGCAGCGTAGCAGGATCGCAACACGAATGCTTCGATCCCCATCGAAGCATGACCCCGCATCGGCACCATAGGGTCGTCCCGAAACATAGGAGAATTGGGGTAAAACGACGCGGATATTCTTCGGTTGGAAGGTTGCCTGGGCCGGCTTCGCCGCCGTTTACGCGATGTCGTCCGGGCTGGTCGGCGCCTCGCCGGCTGCGTTCTTCGCGATGACCGCGATTTTCCAGGCGTTCGCGATCGCGTGCATGCTGTGCGGCAGGCGAAGTAACCTGGATGAAAGCGCTCTAGTTGTTGCCGGCCGCTGAATTCTGCGTGACGATCGGCGGATGTTCGCGGATGGCGTCCTCGTTCAGCTCGACACCCCAACCGGGTCCCTGCGGCAATTTGAGGTAGCCGTCCTCGATTTCCGGCACAGCGGTCACGATATCGTCCTTCCACGGCACGTCGTCGACGTCGATCTCCATGATCCGGAAATTCGGCAACGCGACGCAAAGATGTGCGCTCATGATCGTCGAAAGATGGCCGTAGAAATTATGCGGCGCGCAGTTGATTTCATAGGCCTCGGCCATGGCGGCGATCTTCATGCTGAGCCAGGCGCCGTTCCAGGGCAGATCGATGATCGCCACATCCATCGAATGATGCTCGAAGAAGGGCCGGAATTCGCGCAACCCGTACAGCGACTCGCAGGAGGCGATCGGCGTGCGGATCGAATTGCGGATATGGCGCAGGCCGGCCGGGTCGTACATGTCGATCTCGAACCAGGTCAGGCCGAGATCGTCCAACGCGCGGGTGATCTGCAGATAGCCTTCGGTCTTGCAGTTGAAGTTGAGATCGAGATGGATGCCCAAATCGGGACCGGCGCCCTCGCGGAACGCCTCCAGCTGATCGCGTAGTCCGTCGATGATATTTTTCTCGACGTTCAACGCCGGCCCGCCGCCGCCGCGCGCAAATCCCGGCATGTAGAGTCCGGGGTTGCGGTCAAACAGAAAGATGTTCGTCTTCAGCGCCTTGAAGCCCGACTCTTTCACGCGACGACCGAGGGCAACCACATCGTCGAGCGAGCGCATCCGCTCCAACCCCATGGCTTCGGAGGCGTTGTCGTTCATCAGATAGGTCCCGCAATGCGACCAGTAGAGCTTTAACCGGTCGCGCACCGCGCCGCCGAGCAGGGCGTAGACCGGGACGTCGAGCGCCTTGCCGGTAATATCCATCATCGCGTTCTCTATCGCCGCGATAGCCTGCTGGTTGATGCCGCCCGGCGCCTGCCGCGTCATCGCGTAGAGTCTTTGGCTGACCGGTTCATGATCGCGGGGGTCGCAACCTTCGATCGCCGCCACAAGCGCTTCGATCACGCCAGTCAGGCCCTTGCTGCCATAGCTCTCGTTGTACTCTGCGATGCCGGTCAGGCCTTCGTCGGTCTTCAGTTTCAAGAACGAGAAGTTCCGCCAGCCCGCGCCGCAATGCAGCGTTTCGCACCCTGTGATTTTCATCTTGCTCTCCTCGCAATACGGCAGGCGCCGCCGCCGCCAATCAGGCCGTTTTTAAGCCTTCCACAGCTTTATCCGGCTACCCGACTGGTACGAACGAGGACACCCAGTATCCCAGGACCAGCAAACCGGCCGTCCAAAGCGCAAAGTTCGCAATCGGGTGAACCCTATCGCCTATCGGAAACGTTCGGAAACGACGGACCAACGCCACGATCGAAGACTGAGTGCGCATCGGTCCGGCGCCACTGTGCCGATTTGAAAAGCTCATATCCAACCGCAAAAACAGCGTCGCCAAAACCGCCAAAAATGCCCAGGACAGATAGCGTGCGCTCGCGCTGGACGTCAATAGTATCAACGGAAGAACGTGAATCGACGCCGAGGCCGCACATGCTAACGACCGCCGGTTCAGCGGGTTATCGAATTGCGCCGGCAGGAATGCCAAGGCACAAAGAAATACGACCGTATAAACCCAGAGCCTCATAAGGCCCGAGTCCTTAAGCAAGACCAGATAGGCGATAATGTACGTCTTGGCCATGGTCATTTGTATTGACGTATCACCGAGTCCGGAAAACAACTCCCGCGATTGCGGCGTCACCCATGAAAACTCCGGCGTCGGCATACTCACAAAGTACGGCAACATGTTTCGTTCACGGGTAAACCCGAAAAAGTACTTATTCACCCAAAGCCGGTGTTCCCAATACTCGACAGGGTGGTTCGCGATTTCGCGCAGCCAGACGCGAATCAAATCTGCCTGTTTGTCGGCGGGCAGGATGGAATTCAACCCGGTAAAGTCGACATTGCCTGGGGTACCCCAATATCGCTTTGTCACTCCGTCTTTTCCGGATGCCCGTTCCGTTAGAACGTAGTCCGGCATCAAGTTCTTCTGTGTTCGCGCCGTGAGTCCCATCAGGTCGTGCAATGCAGTCGCGGCGCCGGGCGCCCCCAAGCAACAGGGATTCGGGACCGCGATCTTGTAAAACGCCAGCGCCGCACCGAAAAACGCCGCGAACAAGGCAATGGCGGCCACGCCGTTAACCGTTGTGGCATACAGATTTCGCGTGAGGGTGGGTGAGTTGCTAATATGATTTCGCAGGATTCGAACAAGAACGAAGCCGGCGTAGAAACACAGCGGAAGCACCGCCGCCGGCGCGTTCGTCCGCACCAAATAGGCGTAGAACAATAACGGTAGGGCTAGCGCCAGATACATTAGCGAAGCCTTCTTATCGGCGCGATGCAAGACAGCAACCGAAAGAAACAGCGCTATCATCAGCTGACCGTCCTTCCCTATATCGCCTAACAGCGACAAGGTGGACGGTGTCGCCGCTATCGCAAAGAGCATGGCAGCGGCAATTGCCGTGTGTCTGAATTGCGTCGCGACGTATATCGCTGCAATCCAGAACAATGTCGTCTGCAGGACAAATAGAAACGCGATCTCGCCGAGCTTCCCGAATCCTAAGAAACGCGCCAGATCCATTGTGAAAACCCAAGACAGCACGGACAAGGGCGGGTGCAAATCAGACAGCTTCCCTGCAAACAGCTCATTCAGCGTATAGTATTGATCAAACGTCCAGTGCGCGGGAAACGCAGAAAGCAGGACCTGCAGCCAGCAAGCCCCACCGGTCGCAAAAATGACAACTCGCCTGGTCAGATTCGGATAATGACCGGCTAATGCCACGAGGATAAAAAGCCCAAGAGCCAACGCGAGACCAAGGCCCGCCAACCCGGACGCGAAATATATCTTCAGATGTGCTGGGGTTTGCGCAGGCGAAGGCAATAATGCGTCGAGGTCGATGGCGTTCGGAATGTGTATCTCGACCATACGTCGATCGGTCAACAACACCCGGCCTTTATCGAGCCAGCTGCCGGTATGAATCTGCCAATTTGCTATTTCGGAAGTGCCGAAGGACAGCAGCTTGCGTCCCGCAAAGGGCCGGTAGCTGTCCGAGGTCCTGATATAGATGTTGCCGAACTCCACCCGAGCGCCAGCCTCGGTTGGAAGATCCAAACGCAGATGGGAGATGTTGCCAGGGACGTACTCGAAAATGTACGGCCCCTCCAGCAATGCGTTGCGGTTCCTTCTAGGACTGCCCCAGTTGCGGTTTACGTATAATGCGCCATTACCGAAAAGCTTCGATATCTTCGCCTCGACGATCAATTCATATGACGGAACATACGCTAAAGAGGCGCGGTAGGCATTTATCAATAGAATTGAGGAAGAACAGAGAAGAATGCCGAATACAAGGAAAAAAAACAAACCTTAACCTATGAACGAATGGCAAAATATATTCGAAATACTTTACAGAAAAACTTCCTGTTATCTGATATTTTCTTTCGAACCCGTAATTCCTCCCCTCCCTCTGCAAACGCAAAAATTTGGTGCCGTATAAATACACGATAGAAAGTGCAATGACGATTAAAGACGCGAATAATGATATTTGTAATTTCATATTACGTTTTATCTTATTTAATTTATCTTTGATGTCGGAAGGCAATCCTGTAATGAAAGTCGGATCATTACCTATCGATACATACTCTCCTTCTCCCGATAAATTCTTGACAAGGTGTGTGTCGAAAGTATCGGTAGGGAAACTAAATATCCGTTCGTTATCGATAAAAATTTCAACGGCATGATATGTGACTCCTATATCCCTTTTGTCTGCTGTATTTAACCTGACAGACCATAGATCTATCGGAAGCCTTGAAAATACGTATGACTTTCGTCCAGCCTGAGTCACCGCGATGCGGTGCGGATTACCGTAGTCTTTGTTCGCATACACTTCGAACGACCCACCGGGGTCGGACAGAGACATATCGACGCGAAGCTCGGACTGGAGGAACGGCAACGCTACGTATGAAAGCGTCGCAAAGACGAGTGCGAATACAGCGACCGATGCCAGACCGACTAGAAGGTATTTTTTCAACGCGTTACTTCTTTTTTTGGGATTCCAGTATTCGAAAATTCGGTGCCCGCATTGGTGAAATAAAATACTATGCCGCGTCCATGCGGCAGATTCTTTCTATTTTCAAGCTATTCGCGATAGATCGGCGCGTTCAGGACCGTATCGGTCCCGACGATACCGCCCGGCCGGTCGACCGTTTCGCGGGTCCCGTGACGCTCGTAGAAGCCGTCGGGTAGGGGCCGGCCGTCGAAGGCCTTCAGCCAGACGCGCAGCAGATGGCGCTTTCGATCCGGGTCAGCATGATCCTGGTAGCCGCGCCGCGTATGAAATATCACATGGTTATTGACGAACTGCATGTCACCCCGGCTGAAACCCTGGTCGAAGCGCATTTCGTCAGCCAGCGCCTGCGAAAACGCCAGCGCCTCCTTCTGCACTTCGGTCATCTCACCGCACGCTTCGAAGCGGTGGGCCGAACCGATATAGGTCGGCTCGATCGACGCGCTGAAATAGCCCTGGTGATAGTTGAAGATCGGAAGTTTGTAATACGGTTTCATGCCCGGCGGCACTTCGTCCCGGCGGTCGCGGAAATAGGGTTCGGCTATGATCGCAACCAGGTCGGGCCTGCGTTTCAGCATCTCGTTGTGCAAGGCAACCGAACTGACGACGCTGCTTTCGCCGCCGGAGACCGGCGTCTCCAGGCACAGCAGGCCGACGATGTCGCAGCAATCGACATGAAACGGTATTTCCTCCCGCGAATAGGGCCCGCGCTGGCTGGGATTCGATCGGCTTTCGCCTAAATCCGTGACATGCCCCAGGACATGCCCACGCTTGTTCTGCGAACAGACGCCGTCGCTCAAATAGCGGCTGACGGCCCAGAAGGCCACCGCCGTGCCGCGTTTGCCCATCTCCTCAACGGGCAGGCCACGGAACAGCGCGAAACCCCGACCGTAAAGGAGTTCCTGCCGCACATCGCCCAGTACCTTGCCAAGACGGGGCAGGTTGAAATGCTCCGCTTCGACCGACATCAGGTCGACATCGTCACGGTCGAACGGCGCGATGGCGTCCCGAATCTCGGCGATCTCGCGCGTGTCGAACCGGTACAGCCAAACCTCGCTAGCGGCCATCTCCTCGGTCGTCCAGCCGGCCGGATCAATCACCAGTTCGAACGGAACCCGTGTACCGCGCGTATCGCGAAAGGGATCTACACCTTGTTCATCCGTGCTGGCCATCGCATCCATCGTCCAACTGAAACAGCTTCGCCGCCGTCCCACCGAGGATAGCACTGGTGTCGAATTCACTGAAGGCCGCCTTGTGCACGATGTCGCAGGGCGCCATGTCGCCGATCGGGAACGGATAGTCGGATCCCATCATCAGTTGGCCCGCGCCGGTCTTGCCGCAGACGAATTTCAAAGCGTCCGGGTCGAGCAGCACCGTGTCGTGATACAGCCGCTTGAACCCCTCGACGGGGTCGGCGAACTGGCCCGTATGAATATCGGCGTTGTGCCGCAACCGCCCCAACATGAAGGGCAACGCGCCGCCGCCGTGGGACAGCACGACCTTCATCCCCGGATATTTCAGGAAGTGGCCGGAGAACAGCAGCCGCGCCACTGCCGTCGTCGTATCGAGCCCGCGCCCGACCGCGTTGATCATTGCGAAATCGGCCAGCCGCGGGTCGCCGCAGCCGAACATCGGGTGGATGTAGAGGACGGCTTCCAGTTCCGACGCCGCCTCCCAGAACGGATCGAGCAGTGGATCGTCCAAATTCCCGGAACTGCCGTGCGGCTGCGTACCGATCATCGCGCCCTTATGCCCGGCCTCGATCAGCTCGCGCAGCGCTTCAGCGGCCAGCTTCCCATCTTGCAGCGGTACGCTGCCGAGCGGGGCCAGGAACGGGTTGGCCTCCGTCGCTTCCTTGAGATGCTCGTTCAGAAACCGGCTCCACGCCGCACCCTCTTCCGGCGGCAACTCGTAGCCGAACGCGTCGAGCCAGCCGCCGATCACCTGCCTGTCGATCTTGTTCTCGGTCATCCAGGCGTGCCGCCCCTCGGCCTCGCGCAACTTCGGGATGACCGGGCGCGTCAAGGGGCCGCCGGCGAAGCCAAGCTTGAAAGTATCGCCCTCATGCAGCAGCTCAACATTCGGGAAAGACGCACGGCCGCTGGCCAAGGCGTCGAGCATTTTCTGCGGGACGAAGTGCGCGTGGACATCGACGATCACGGCGCGGTCTCCTCTGACTGTTCGGCGAAGATGGTTGCCTCGGCGTCTTTCAGGCGTGCCGGCACGTTATCGATTGACGCATCGGCGGACAACACGCTTGATGATGCGAATTCACCCCAAACGGAGAATACTGTCATGCATGTCGGCGTTGCGATGTTCGCCACCGATTATTCCATGCCCCCGGCGGAGCTGGCGGTAGCACTGGAAGAACGCGGATTCGATTCCTATTGGTTCCCGGAACACAGCCACATCCCGCTCTCGCGCGCCTCCGCTTTCCCGTCCGGCGGCGAACTGCCGAAGAAGTATTACGACCTGATGGATCCGTTCGTCGTCATGGGCGCCGCCGCGGCGGTCACCTCCACGCTGAAGGTCGCGACCGGCATCTGCCTCGTTCCGCAGCGCGACACGATCCAGACCGCGAAATCCGTCGCCTCGATCGACCAAGTCTCGAACGGCCGTTTCCTGTTCGGCATCGGGTCGGGCTGGAACGCGGACGAGATGGCGAACCACGGCACCGTCTTCAAGACGCGCAACGCCAAGATGCGCGAACAGATCGAGGCAATGCGTTCCATCTGGACCGAAACCAAGCCGGAATATCACGGCGACTTCGTCGATTTCGACCCGATGATGACCTGGCCCAAGCCGGTGCAAGAGCCGCATCCGCCGGTCATCGTCGGCGGCGGCATCCCTTGGGCGGCGCGGCGCGCGCTCGACTATGGCGACGGTTGGCTGCCGCACGCGCGCCGTCCAACCTACAGGTTGCTCGACCGGCTGCCGGAGTTCCGCGAGATGGAGAAAGCGGCGGGACGGTCCGTCCCGATTTCGGTCTTCGGGGTGGAACACGATCCCGACGAATGGCCGGCTTACGAGAATGCCGGAATTGAACGAATCGTCCTCAGCATGGAATCCGAACAGGCCGACGCGGTGCTGCCCCAGTTGGACGCGTGGGCAAAGCGGCTATAATCCACGCAAATCACATTCACGGGGAACGCGACATGACCACCATTGAATTCTACTTCGACTATTCCAGCCCTTGGACCTTCTACGCCTTCGACCGGATCGAGGATTTCTGCGCCAAGAACAACGCCGACTTGGTCTGGAAACCGTTCCTTGTCGGCGGCGTCTTCAACAAGGTCAATCCGAGCGTCTATCTGCGCCGCGAGAATCCCGTCCCGCCAAAGGACGCATACTATCAAAAGGACATGGCGGATTGGGGCCGCTTCCAGGGGATCGAGATGATCAAACCGAGCGTCTTTCCGGTAAACAGCGTCAAGGCGCTCCGCGGCGCTTTCGTCGCCATCGAGGAAGGCACGATTTCCGCCTATTCGCGCGCCTGTTTCGAGGCCTATTGGTGCGACGACAAGGACATCTCGCAGGAAGACGTGCTGCGCGATATCGTCGGCGCTGTGGGCATGGACGCGGACAATTTCTTCGCGCAGATCGGCGACGACCGGATCAAGCGAAAGCTGTTCGAAACGACCGACGAGATCATCGCGCGTGGCGGCTTCGGCTCACCGACCTTCTTCCTCGACAAGATCGACATGTATTTCGGCAACGACCGGCTGGAACTGATGCAGGCGGCAGTCGATCGCGGCAAAGCGGCCTGACCGGCCCGGAAATGGCGAAACTGACCCTCAGCCTCGCGGGCGTCGATTACGACCGCACCCGGTCGCTCTTCGACGGCCGCGTGCGGGTCGACGGGTGCGAGATTGTCGCGACACCGATGACGCCGGAGGAGGCCTTCCACCGCGCCTTCAAGTTCCAGGAATTCGACATCACCGAGCTGTCGATGTCGAACTACATGACCCAGTTGTCGCGCGACGCCTGCCCCTATGTCGCGATACCCGCTTTCGTGTCGCGCATGTTCCGGCATTCCTCAATCTATATCCGGACCGACAAGGGCATCGATGCGCCCGAGGATCTGAAGGGTAAGATCGTCGGCGTGCGGGAATACCCGATGACGGCGGCGATGTGGGTCCGCGGCATCCTGCAGGACGAATACGGCGTCGCGCCGGCCGATATCCGCTGGCGCAACGGCGGTCAGGAAGAGCCGGGCCGCACCCAGAAGGTGCAAGTACAGCTACCAGACGATGTCGAATTGCAACCGATCCCGGCCGACGAAACGTTGAACGGGATGCTGGACAGGGGCGACCTGGACGCCTTGATCGCCGCCCGGGCGCCGTCCTGCCTGGAGAGAAACGACAAGGTTGCGAGACTGTTCCCCGACTACCGGACGGACGAAGAGGCCTATTACGCCAAGACCGGCATGTTCCCGATCATGCATCTGGTCGGGATCCGCCGCAGCATCGTCGAGCAGCATCCCTGGCTGCCGGTCAACGTCTATCTCGGCTATCTCGAAGCGAAGCGGATCTGTTACCGCCGGCAGGCGGAAGTCGGCCATTTGCACACGACCCTGCCCTGGCCGGTCGACGAATTCGAAAAGGCGCGCGCGTTGATGGGCGAAGATTTCTGGCCCTACGGCGCGACCGAAAACGCCAATGAGATCGAAGCGATGACCCGATACTCCGTCGAGCAGGGCCTGACCGAGCGAAAACTGGTAGCGGAAGAGCTGTTCGCGCCGTCGACACTGGATTTACCGAAACTCTGACCGTACCATTTTTGGAATTATTATTGATTAATTGACAGTGGCCGCTTCTAATGCCCTCGCGAGGCAGTTGAGAGGCACAATCGGTGGTCGACGCGGTAGTCGGGGTCAGCGTTCCGAGACTCGAAGACGGCAAGCTCCTGCGCGGCGAAGGGCGCTTCGTCGACGATATCGCGCTGCCGGGAATGCTGGAGGGTGCCTTCGTCCGCAGCGCCTATGGCCACGCCAAAATCAAACGGATCGATAAGGCGGCCGCGCTGGCTGTTCCCGGCGTCCATGCCGTCCTGACCCTCGACGATTTGCAGCCCCATCTGCGCACCGACCGATTGGTCGTCGGCCTGCCGAGCCCGAGCTACAGACAGGACCGCAACCGGATCGCACTCGCCCACGACGAGACTGTCCATGTCGGCGAACCGATCGCATTTGTCGTTGCGGACGACCGCTACATCGCGGAGGACGCGGCGGCGCTTGTCGATGTCGACTACGACCCGCTGCCCGCGGTCGCCGACGCCCGCGACTCGCTGGCCGAAGATGCCGCGCCGGTGCATGACGGCGCCGACCACAATCTGCTTGCCGAGTTCGACATGGCGTTCGGCGACTGCGATATGGCGTTCGCCGCCGCACCCCACATCTTCCGCGAATCGTTCCATCAGCATCGCGGCGGGGGGCACTCCATCGAGTGCCGCGGCAACGTCGCCGCGTACGATCTGCTCGACGACCGGTTGACCTTATGGAGCTCGACCCAGACGCCGCATACGGCGCGGCAACTGCTGTGCGACATGCTGGGCCGGGACGAGCGGAGCGTCCGGGTCGTGGCGCCCGACCTCGGCGGTGGGTTCGGACCCAAGCTGATCTTCTACCCCGAGGACATCGTCGTCGCCGCGGCCGTCTTGATCCTGCGCCGGCCGGTCAAGTGGATCGAAGACCGGCGGGAACATTTCATCGGTACCACCCAGGAGCGCGACCAATACTGGGATGCGGAAATCGCGGTCGACGACAGCGGCAAGATTCTGGGCCTGCGGGGTTCCCTGATCCACGACCACGGCGCCTTCACCGCGCGCGGCGTCAACCTGCCCTACGAGTCCGCGATCACCGTCACCCTGCCCTACGAAATCCCAGCCTACGCGATGAACGTGAAACTGGCCCTGACCAACAAGGTGCCCGTGACGCCCGTGCGCGGCGCGGGGCAGCCGCAGGGCGTCTTCGTCATGGAGCGGCTGCTCGACCGGGCAGCCGAGGCACTCGGCCTCGACAGGGCCGAGATCCGTCGGCGCAACTTGGTTGCCGGCGAAGACATGCCGAAGACCAAGCCGCTGCGGAACCGCGGCGGCGGGCCGGTCGTTCTGGACAGCGGCGACTACCCGAAATGCCAGGCGGATGCGCTGAAACGCGCCGGTTGGGACAGCTTCGCCGCCCGCCAGAAAGCCGCCCGCGCGGACGGCCGCTATCTCGGCATCGGCCTGGCGAATTTCGTCAAGGGCACCGGGCGCGGACCCTTCGAGTCCGCCACCGTGCGGATCGCGCCGTCCGGAACCGTTGAGGTCGCGACAGGCGCCACCGCGATGGGCCAAAGCACCGAAACGATGATGGCGCAGATCGTCGCCGCACAACTCGGCGGAGATATGGCGAACGTCAAGGTCACCGCGGGCGACAGCGCCGCGACGACGCTTGGGATCGGAGGGTTCAACAGCCGCCAGGCGGTTACCGCGGGTTCCTCCGCGCATGTCGCGGCGGTCAAGGTGCGGGAGAAGGCGTTGCGTATCGCGGCGCATATTCTGGAAGCCTCGGAGGCCGATCTGGAAATCGTCGGCCGCGATGTGCGCGTTGCAGGCGTCTCCGACATGAAGGTGAGCCTCGGCGAGGTCGCCCGGTCCGTCGCCGGCGTTCCCGGTTACAATCTGCCCGGCGGGGTCGAGCCAGGCCTGGAAGCGACGGAGCATGTGGTGGTCGACGATTTGACCTACGCCAACGGATCGGCCGTCGTCGAGGTCGACGTCGACCCCGAGACCGGCCATGTCGCGATCGTTAATTTCGTTTTCGCGCACGATTGCGGCGCCGTGATCCATCCGGCGGTCGTCGACGGGCAGATTGTCGGCGCGGCGGCGCACGGCATCGGCAACGCGCTGTACGAGCGGATTGGCTTCGACGACTACGGCCAGCCCCAGACCACCAATCTTGCGGATTACCTGCTGATCACCGCGCCGGAAGTGCCGCGCATCGACATCGTCCATCATGAATCTCCGACAGACTTGAATCCGCTGGGCGTCAAGGGGGTCGGCGAATGCGGTGTGTTTCCCGTTCCCGCGGCGATCGTCTCGGCGATCGAGGATGCCCTATCATCCTTCGGTGTCCGCCTTACCAAGGCGCCGCTGAGCCCGCCCGACATCCTCGCGGCAATCGAATCCGGCTGATGGCGATCCGCTTCGACGATATTGGCAATCGGCTGCGCGCCTTCCGGCTCGGCTCGGGCTTGAGCGCCGACGATGTCGCCAAACGAATCGGCATCTCGCGGACGGCCCTCTACCGGTTCGAGAAAGGCGAACTTGCCAAGATCGACACATTGGAAAAGCTCGCCGACCTGCTGGAAGTGTCGATCCCGACTCTGCTCGGCGTCGGTGTCGAGTATGTCGCTTCGGCGGTCAGCTATTTCGAGCGCATCCGCCAGATCGAGGAAACGTCGGAACATATCGTCGTGCTGGCGGGCCCGATCTCCTACCTGCTGGCTTCCGACGCCTTCGACGAGACCCTCGCGAAAATCCTGCGCGAGAATATTCCGAACGACCTGCCGGACCGCGATGCGGCGCTGGAACAAGCGGGAGACATCATGGCGGTGTTGAACGCCCGCAAGGCGACTTTTTGCAGGCGCCAGCCGGGTGTGGTCAATCTGCTGTCGGCGATGGAGATGGACGGGTTCCTGCGCAACGGGTTGGTCGGTCGGATCGATCTCAGCGAAACCGAGAGAGAAAAGCGTCGAAGCCTCGCAGTGGCCGAAGCGAGCCATCTCGCCGCCATGATGGAAGACGAGCCGATCAGCGTGCAGATCGGAATCGTGCCGGACACCTTGCCCCATACAGGCTTCCAGATCTTCCGCCAGTCGGATCGCAAGGTGCTGACCGTCAGCCCCTTCCGGCTCGGCGCGCAGCCCAACGTACGGGTTGGCGTCGCCATGATTACCTCGGCGCCGGAAGCGTTGAGCCTGCACGAGAAAACCGTCGAAGACATGTGGCGCCGCGCCCTGAAGGGCGTCGCCGCGGGCGAATTCATGCGCAATTTGATCGCAAAACATATCGATTGAACTGGATTTGTAATATTTTTAGGACTATTAATGATTTTTGAACAAACTGAAATTCGTGGATCCCGAATGACCCAAACGGAGACCACCGTCTTCTCCACCAAACCCCGCGTGGTTGGGGATGACACTTTCGTCGACCGGGCGCCCGCCGCACCGGCCGAGGAAACCCTGACGACCGTCCTGTCGAACGACTGGATCAACGACGAGTACAAGCATCTCGTCATCACCGCCTCGCCCAAGGCGCTGACCGCCAGGCCCGGCCAGTTCTTCCACTGGCTCTGCCCATCGCCCGACGAGGGCGATCTCTGGCTGCGCCGGCCGCAAAGCATCTACGTCGTCGACAGGGCCCGCCAGCGGCTCGAATTCCTCTATAAAACGGTCGGCCGCGGCACGAAGGGTACGGCGATGCTGGAGCCCGGCGACCAGTTCAACATCGTCGGCCCGCTCGGCGTCGGATTTTCGATCGCACCCGAATGGCAGAACGTCGTGGTTCTGGGCCGCGGCGTCGGTCTCGCGACCCTGGCGCCGATCTCGCAGTTGATCGCGGAGAACGGCGTCAACGCGACGGTCATCCTGAGCGCGCGCAGCCCGGACCTGACGATGTCCGGCGGCCTGTTCGAGAAAGCCGGCGCGGAGATCGTCACCGTCACCGATACCGACGGCAGCAGCGATCTCGGCAACGTCGAAGCGATCATCGAGGACCGGGTCGCGCGGGGCCGTGCAGACGCGTTCTACACCTGCGGCTCGAACCGGCTGTTCATGCTGATGAAGCGGCTCGGCGAAAAGCACGGCATTCCGGGGCAGGTCGCCATGGAGCAGATCATGGCCTGCGGTCTCGGGCCCTGTTACGTCTGCGTCCGGACCTTCGAGATCGACGGCGTCAAAACACTCAAGCGGGTCTGCATCGACGGACCCGTCTTCGACATGCAGGAGGCGATGGGATGGTAGATCTTTCGGTAAAGCTCGGCGATTTCGAGATGCCCAACCCGGTCATGCCGGCTTCCGGCACTTTTTCCCCGGAAATGGCGCAGGTCATCGACATCAACAAATTGGGCGCGACCCTGACCAAGACGGTCAGCCGTGAGCTGCGCGACGGCAATCCGCCGCCGCGCGTCGCCGAGGTCGAATGCGGCATGATCAATTGCATCGGATTGCCGGGCAAGGGGCTCGACTACTTCCTGACCGAACTGCTGCCGCAATACACGCAGTACAGCCCGCCGACGATCGTCAGCATCACCTCGACGACGGAGGAAGATTTCGCGGCGATGGCGCACGACGTCACCGTGCCGGGGGTGCAGGCGCTCGAGATCAATATCTCCTGCCCGACCCGCGACCCGAACGGCGGCAACTTCGCCCTGCACGCGGAACACACTGCAGAGACGGTGCGCGGCATCCGTGCGGCGACGGACTTGCCTATCTTCGTCAAGCTGTCGCCCAATGCCGGCGATATCGTCGCCATCGCCCGGGCGGCGGAGGAGGCCGGCGCCGACGCGCTGACCGTCGCCAACACCATCCTGTCGATGCGCATCGACACGCACAGCTTCCGGCCGGCGCTCGGCTTCAAGACCGGCGGTATGTCGGGCCCCGCCGTCAAGCCGATCATCTTGCGCATGGTCTATCAGATCGCCAAGGCGGTCTCTATTCCGATCATCGGCTGCGGCGGTATCGTCAAGGCGGAAGACGTCGTCGAGTACATGCTGGCCGGCGCCAGCGCCGTGCAGGTCGGATACGCCTCGTTCCGCAACCCGACCGCGATGACGTCGATCATCGAGGATCTGGAGGATTGGTGCGACCGCCGCGGCATCGCCCGCATCGCTGACCTGACCGGCGCGGTCGAAGACGATCTGGAGACCGACACCTATATCGCGGCGGCGGCCGGGATCTAAGAGTCTAACATCCGGACGGCGGCCATGGACACGGATCGCTATTATGTCGGTCGGTCGGTCCAGCGGGTCGAGGACCATCGGTTTCTGACCGGACAGGGCCGTTATATCGCCGATCTGCCCTTCGACGGCGTCGCACATATGGTCGTCCTGCGTGCGGAATACCCGCATGCCGCAATCCTGTCCATCGATGTGGACAGCGCCCGCGCGATGCCCGGCGTGCTGGGGATTTGGACGGGGCAGGACGTCAAGGCGGACGGGCTGGGCGGCATTCCCTGGGAGCGCCAGCCACCGACCCCGCACAACGCCCCTCCTCAATCGCCGCCGGTGCAGGGCGATCCGGCCATCGGGCAGCCGCAGCCGATTTTGGCCGACGACCGGGTGCTCTATTTGGGCCAACCTGTCGCCGTCGTGGTTGCCGAAAGCGTGGCGCAGGCGAAGGATGCCGCGGAAGCGATATTCGTCGACTATGCCGAACGGCCGCCGCTGATCGACGTGCGCCGCGCGCTTGCCGCTGACCCGCTTTGGGATCAGTCGCCGGGCAATGTCAATTTCCGCACCGACATAGGCGACAGACATGCGGTCGAAGAAGCCTTCGCACGGGCGGCGCACATCACGACGGTTTCCATTGCGAACGAGCGCGTCGTCCAGAACCCGCTGGAGACACGCGGCTATGTCGGCCACTACGATCCGGTCGACGACCGCTACACGATGCATGCCGCCGCGGGGAAGCCGCAGACTGTGGGGCGCCACCTGGCCCGGGACATCTTCCACTTACCCGAAGACCGGGTCCGCGTCGTCGCCAAGGACGTCGGCGGCGGTTTCGGCGCCAAGAACCCGCTCTACCCGGAGCAGGCGTTGGTATTGTGGACAGCGCGCAAACTGGGCCGGCGGGTGCGCTGGCTGGCCGACCGCGGCGAAAGCTTCCTGAGCGATTATCAGGGCCGCGGCCAGGCGGCCGACGCGGATGCCGCCTTCGATGCGGACGGAAAATTCCTCGCGCTCAGGGTCCGTGCGTTGGCCGATCTGGGCGGCTATCTCGGGCCGCGCGGATCGACCGCCGGCAACATGTGGCGGATCATGGGCACCAGCGTCTACGTCATTCCCGCAATTGACTTCGATATCCACGGCGTCCACACCAACCGCATGCCGACCTGCCCCTACCGCGGCGCCGGGGCGCCGGAAGCGGTGTTCGTGATCGAGCGGCTGCTCGACACCGCCGCGCGCGAGATGGGGCTGACGCCCGCGGAAATCCGTTACCGAAACCTAGTGCCGGCCGAAGCGATGCCCTACCGCACGCCCGCCTTGTCCACCTACGACAGCGGCGATTTCGCCGCCGCGATGGCGGAGGCGGAACGCCTCGCGGACGTCGCCGGATTTTCCACGCGCCGCGCCGACAGCGAGTCGCGCGGCCTCTATCGCGGGCTGGGCTACGGCAATCTTCTGGAAGCTTGCGGTGCGGGAATCGCCGACCGGGCCGACATCGAATGCACGGCGGACGGACAGATCGTCGTGCTGATCGGCACCATGTCGAACGGCCAGTCGCACGAAACGGTCTACGCCCAGATGCTGGCCGAACGGCTGGGCATCGAGATGGACCGCATCCGCATCGTCCAGGGCGACACGAACGAAACGCCCTGGGGCATGGGGACTGGCGCGTGCCGCTCCATGACGATCGGCGGCAGCGCGCTGGTGATCGCCGGCGGCGAATTGATCGAGGCGGGGCTCGACGCGGCAGCGGAAATACTCGAAGCCGCGCCGCAGGACATCGAATACGAAGATGGAGCGTACCGCATCCGCGGCACCGACCGGATCCTGACCCTGGCGGAAATCGCGCGCGACCGGCCGCTGGAAGCCTCGCATCGCTACGAACCGAAAAACAGCACCTTCCCGAACGGCTGCCATATCGCCGAGGTCGAAGTAGATCCGGAAACCGGCGCAGCAACCCTGTTCCGCTACAGCATGGCGCAGGATGTCGGCCGCGCCCTCAACCCGATGGTCGTCGAAGGCCAGCTCGCCGGCGGCGTGGCGCAAGGGATCGGCCAGGCGCTGCTGGAGCGGAACCATCACGATCCGGAGTCGGGTCAGCTGCTGACCGGCTCCTTCATGGATTGCGCCCTGCCCCGCGCGCACGACCTACCCTTCTTCGAAACGAAAATTCTCGAAGTCCCCTGCACCCACAATCCAACTGGCGTGAAGTCCGTCGGCGAAGCGGGCCCGACCGCCGCACCCGCCGCGGTGATCAACGCCATCGTGGATGCCTTGGCGCCCCTGGGCGTGACGGACATCAAGATGCCGGCGACGCCTGAGACCGTCTACCGCGCAATCCGGGACGCACGGGCAACCCGCTATCAGAACAAGGACACACGGTGAGCCGGCCCGGTTTCACTGAATTTGGAAACGCGAGTTAGGAACCTTTTGCCGCGCTTTTCCAAACCACCTTCACAAACGCGTTCCATATAACCCTGAGTATCAGCGACAGGCCGGAAACCGGCTTCGCCGCCACCGGAGCGGCCGGCGCGGCCTCTACCGCGGGGTCTGCGTCTGTAGTGGCCGGGGTTTTCGCGAGTTCGGATTTGAGGTTTTCCGCGAACTGACCGATGAGCTGCGCCGCCAGATCCTGCACCATGCCGACGCCGCGGCCGTACTGCGCGACCGAGCCCGACAACATCAAGTTGGTGTGGATCAGGACGGTTGAGCCGCCCTCTCCCGGCTCGACCCGGAAGTCGACGATCGCGTTCGCGCCACCGCGCCCTTTGGCGTCCTTGCCGTCCGCCTTGACCCGCGCCTTGCGCGCCGCATCGTCGACGTCTTCGAACCGCGCCTGTCCCTTGAAGGTCAATGAAACCGGGCCGAGCCGGACCGAGACTTCGCCCTTGAAGGTATCGGAATCGACCAGCTCGGTCAGTTTCGCCCCCGGCATGCAGGGTGCGATCCGCTCGATATCGCGCAGCAGCGCCCAGGTCTCGCCCGGCGGCAGCGGCACGTCAAAGGTATTGTCGAATTCCAAGGGGTTCCCTCCCGCACGTCAACGCGGCGGCATCCTAGGCGATTGGGCCGCAGCGGTCCATCTGGCCTCGATACGGGAAGGTTCGTAAACTAGTGCGGAAAGGAACCGACAATGACCGACACCGAAAAGGCGCTGGCCGACGCGGCGTGGCCCTATTGGGAGGCGGAAGGGGAGATCGCGCGGCGCTTCTTCGCCAAGGCGACCGACGAGGATCATATATTCTACCTGCGCGCCCAGCTCTGGAAGGAGCTCAACCCGGTGGACGGCTATTTCAACGGACTACACCGGGAGCTGGCGAACCTGGTCGAGAATTTTCCGCTGGTCGACAAGGAGATCGACCGGCACGACTACCATTTCCTGCTGACCCAACTGACCGAGGAGTTCAACCACTATGTCGTGCTGGCGGACATTTTCGAGCATCTGATGGGCCGCGCGATCTCGCCGGAGGACACGGTGCAGCTGTCCGAGGAGAAGCGGTTGGGCGATCTGCGGCGCGGCTATGTCGAGCGGGACGAGCCGTTGCTGAAGGCCGCGGTCGGCTTCACCGAAGGCGGCGGCGCGCGGCTGTTCCGCGAAGGCGCAAAGCTATCGGGCAGCACGGTCAACGAAATGACCGCCAAGGCCATGCAGGTGATCTACGAGGACGAGGAAGACCATTATCAGGTCCAGGCGAAGGAAGCGGTCGCGCACATCGAGTCCGACGCCGATCTGCGGGTCATGACCGAGGCGATCCGCGCGATCAGCGCCCAGAGGGTGCGCATGCGCGCGGAAATGTTCCGCGGCGCGATGACGGAGGCGGAAATCGAGGACTTTATTGAGTCGGAAACTAAGCGGCTGAACTAAGCGCCACACGCTGTCATCCCGGACGCGACTTTCCTCCAAATCTTGATTTGGCCAGAAAAGTCAGCAATCAGGGATCCAGGGACATCGTAAGGGACAATCGTTGCCTGGATCCCGCATCAAGCGCGGGATGACAGAGGCGTACAAAAGCCGGCGTCCGAATAGCCTCACGCGCCGCCCTGCGCCTCCGCCGTCTGCGCCGTCTGATTGAACAGGTTCTTGCGTTCCTCGTCGCTCGGCGGGCCGCTGCGGCGGAATTCCTTGCCGACATCGACGCCGCGCTGCACCGCCGGCCGTTCCTTGATAACCTTGCGCCAGCGCGAGACGTTGGGGAAGTCGTCGAGCGACTGGCCGAGCGGACGGGCGATCAGCACCCAGGGCCAGCAGATCATGTCGACGATGGAATACTCGCCGAGGATGAAGTCGCGGTCTGCGAGCCGCTTTTCCAACACGCCGAGACAGCGGTTGTACTCTTTGCCGTAGCGGTTCTTGCCGTATTCGATACCGCCGTCGGCGTAGTTGACGAAATGGCTGAGCTGCCCCGCCATCGGGCCCTGGTTGCCGACCTGCCAGAACAGCCATTCCAGCACCTCCTTGCGGCCGCGCCAGTCGTCCGGCAGGAATTTTCCGGTCCGCTCCGCCAGGTAGTACATGATGGCCCCGGACTCGAAGACCGCGACCGGTTCCTCGCCCTCGACATCGTGGTCGACGATCGCCGGCATGCGGTTGTTCGGACTGATTGCCATGAACTCCGCCTTGAACTGGTCGCCCTTGCCGATATCGACCGGGATCAGATTGTAGTCCAACCCGCACTCCTCCAGCATGATGGAGACTTTCCACCCGTTCGGGGTCGGCCAAAAGTAGAAATCGAGCATAGGGTTCCTCCACGCGACGCGGCGCTATCATAGTGAGCGCCGCCGTCGTGCGCCACGCCCCGAATCGACAGGCCGCACACGCGTGCACTATCCTTTCGCATGAGCTTCAACGGAGGTCAGGCCATGGCGACGATCGCCAGTATCGCAGCGCAATCGACCAATGCACCCGCCGGCATGGCGCAGGAAGAGTGGGCGGCGCGCTGCGACCTTGCCGCGGCCTACCGGCTCGCCGCGCTGTACGGCTGGACCGACCTCAACAACACGCATTTCTCGCTGCGCGTGCCGGGCACGAAGGACCATTTCCTGCTCAACCCGTTCGGCATGTTCTTCGAGGAAATCACGGCGTCCGCGCTGATCAAGGTCGACGGCGCGGGCAACCTGATCGGCGAGAGCGACTACCCGATGAACCCGGCCGGCTTCGTCATCCACGGTGCGATCCACATGTCGGGCGACCAACGGCACTGCGTGATGCACACCCACAGCCGCTACGGCACCGCGGTCGCGATGCAGAAACACGGGTTGCTGCCGGCAAGCCAGAAGGCGCTCACCGTGATGGGCTGGGTCGGCTACCACGATTTCGAAGGCCCCGCGATCGACGAGGGCGAACAGCCCCGCATTGTCAAGGATATCGAGGGCAAGAAGATCCTCATCCTGCGCAACCACGGCCTGCTGTCGGTCGGCGAGACGGTCGGCGAGGCGTTCGTGTGGATCTACCGCATCGAAACCGCCTGCCGCCACCAGATCGACGCCATGACCGGCGGGGCCGAACTGCAGCCGATCTCCGACGCGGCGCAACGGAAATCGATCGAGATCGGCCTCGAAATGTACGACAAGGGCGGCTTCATCGAGGTCGGCCGCGAATGGCCGATGCTGCTGCGCCAGCTCGAACGCGCCGGGATGGACGACTACGCGCGGTAGGCCCTACTCCGCCGCCTCGCCCTTCTTGCGGGCCTGGTAGTTGTCGATTTCCGTCTGCACCGCCTGCGCGGCTTCGCCGACGAAGGCGTCGCGGTTCTTGAAGCTGTAGTCGTAGCTGTAATCTCGCAACCAGTTGCTGTTCTGGAAGTGCGGGAAGACGTAGCGCGAAATCAGCTCGTAACTCCGCTTGGTGCCGTCCCAGTCGGCCCAGTTGTGCGCCAGCTGCATCAGCGCGCCGAAGCCGCCCGCGCCTTGCAGCAGGGTTTCGATATATTCGATGGCGTCGTCCGGCGTGCCGATGCAGGCCATCTTGTTCTCGGTTAGGTATTCGTAGGGATCGTCGATGTCGGCGGGCACGATCGGGAAGGTCGCTATTTCGCGGAAATACTTGGCCCATTCCTCAAGCCCGAATGCCACGTTCTCGCGCGCCTTCTCGCGCGTCTCGGCGACGTGCATCAGGGTGACGAGGCGCCATTTCTCGCGCTGCACCGTGTGGCCGTTTTCCGCCGCCGCTTCCTCCAACATGCGCCAGTTGTTGGCGTGCGCGGCCAGCGCGTCGTCGTTGGTGCCGCCGATCGACAGCATGCCGATCCCGTGCCGGCCCGCCGCGAGCGCGCCGGAGGGCGAGCGAGCGCAGGCGACCGCCATCTCGACCCGCGGCACTTGGAAGGACGGTATCTGCAGGCGCGCGTCCTGGAGGTGGAACCAGTCGGTCTTCATGTTGACCAACTCGCCGTCGAGCAGCCTGACGATGGCGTCTAGCGATTCGTTCATCATGCGGCGCTGTTCCGCCGGGTCGATGCCCATGCGGTAGGCGTCGCCGGTCAGTGCGCCCGGCCCGACGCCGAACATGAAGCGGCCGCGGGTAATGTGGTCGAGCTGCGTCGCCCGGCCGGCCACCGTGAAGGGGTTGTGATAGGGCAGCGACACGACGCCGGTGCCGAGCCGGATATGGCGCGTGCGCTCCGCGGCGGCGGCGATGAATAGCTCCGGGCAGGCGAGAATTTCCATGCCGCCGGAATGATGTTCGCCGATCCAGGCCTCGTGATAGCCGAGGTCGTCGAGATGTTCGAGCAGCGCCATGTCGCGCTGCATCGCTTGGGTCGGGTTTTCCTTCATGCCCTGGAAGGGGGCGAGGAAGATGCCGAATTTTAGGTAGCCGTTCGGGATCAGCGAAAGCACGGACTCGGTCATGAAATTCTGTTCCTTGTTCTGCACCGGGAGCGGTAGCTTATACCAAAGGTCATGGATAATGACCTTTGGTATAATTGTGGAGGCTGGACGAAGGCGCGGCAAGGATGCGGAAAATACTGGTCACCGGGGCGCAAGGCCAGATCGGGTCGGAGCTCGTTCCGGCCCTGCGGAAGCGTTGTGGCGCGGACAACGTTGTCTCGACCTTTCATCGCAAGAAGCCGGAAGTGTCCGATGGACCGCTGGAACATCTCGACAGCACCGACGCCGGACAGTTGGGCGATATCCTGGATCGTCACGAGATCGGGACAATCTATCATCTGGCCGCCATGCTGTCGGCGACCGGCGAGGCGGACCCGCAGGCGGCGTGGGACGTGAATATGGGCAGCCTCTACGCGGTGCTCGAAGCAGCGCGGGCGCGGGATTGCGCACTATTTTTCCCCAGCTCGATCGGCGCCTTCGGACCGAACACGCCGCAGGACGGAACGCCGCAGGACACGCTTCAGCGGCCCAACACGATTTACGGTGTCAGTAAGGTCTCCGGCGAACTGCTGTGCGACTACTACGCTCACCGCTTCGGCCTCGACGCGCGCGGGCTGCGCTATCCCGGTCTGATCTCCTACGTCACGCCGCCCGGCGGCGGCACGACGGACTATGCCGTAGACGTCTTTTACCGGGCCCTTAGCGACGGGCACTACACCTGCTTCCTCGCGCCGGAGACTCGCCTCGACATGATGTATATGCCGGACGCGACGCGCGCGGCCATCGAGCTGATGGAAGCCGAACCGGCGACGCTGCAGCACCGCAACGCCTTCAACGTCACGGCCATGAGCGTCACGCCGGAAGAATTCGCCGCCGCCATCCGGACGCATCTGCCCAATTTCACGATCGATTACGAGGTCGATCCGGTGCGCCAGGCGATCGCCGAGTCCTGGCCGAATTCGATGGATGACAGCGAAGCGCGGTCGCAATGGGGCTGGGCGCCACGCTATGACCTGCAAAGCATGACGGCGGACATGCTGGAGAAGCTGGCGGGTTAGAACGCTGCGGCCTTGCCGTCGCCGCGCGGATCGGCGGCACCTTCCAGCAATCCGTCGGGATGGCGAACGACTGCGCCGGCATGGCCCATGACTTCGTCGAAGGGACCGATCACATCGACATCATGACCTGCGGCGCGAAGCGCGTCGATGACGGCAAAATCGATCCGGTTCTCGATCCTGAGACTGGTCGCCTCCGCGCCCCAAGTACGGCCGAGCAGCCAGCGCGGCGCGGTTACCGCCGGCTGCAGGTCCTGCCCGTACAACACGTGCCGGGCGAACAGCATCGCCTGGATTTGCGGCTGGCCCTCGCCGCCCATCGTGCCGTAAACCATCGTTCGCCCGTCAGCGAGCTGCGCGAGTGCCGGCTGGATTGTGTGGACCGGCCGGCGGTGCGGCCGCAACGCGTTGTGATGCGCCTCGTCCAGGCTGAAACTGACGCCGCGGTTCTGCCAGGTGATGCCGGTCTCGTCGAGCACGGTGCCGGAACCGAATTCCCAATAGAGGCTCTGGATGAAACTAATTGCCCGTCCCTCGCCGTCTATCGCGCCGAGCCAGACCGTGTCGCCCTTGGAAGACGCCTCCGGCCAGGGCAACGCGCGCGCCGGATCGATATCCGCCGCCATCGCGTCGAGCGCCGTATCCTCCAGGAACGAGGCGGGATCGACATCCATATAGGCGGGATCCGTCACATGCTGGTCGCGCACCCGAAAGGACCGTTTCGTTGCCTCCACGAGGCCATGGACAAAATCGAACCCTTCCGCTTGGCTCACACCCAGCCGTTCGAACACGCCGAGCAGGATCAGCGAAGCGAGACCCTGGGTCGGCGGCGGCATGTTGAAGAGTTGGTGGCCCGCTACCGTCACCGTCAGCGGTGTCACGCGCAGCGCCTTATGCCGCGCCAAGTCTACCGCGTCGAGCGGGGACCCGGTGCGCGCCAGGTCGGCCGCGATCGCTTGCGCCAGATCGCCGCGATAGAAATCGTCGAGACCGGTTCTGCCGAGCGACTTCAGCGTTTCCGCCAAACGCGGCTGGCGGAAGCGCGCGCCTTCGCGCGGCGGCGCGTCCGCCTCGAGATAGGCCGCGGCGAAACCCGGCGCATCCATCAGCTCCGGCTGTTTCGCCGCCGTGTTCTCCGCTTGCGTGCGGGTCACGGCGATGCCGTCTTCGGCCAGGAAGACCGCCTCTTCGAGTAGCCGTTCGAGCGGCATCGACCCGCCCCAATCCGCCTGTCCGATCCGCAGCGCTTCCTGCCAGCCAGAAACCGCACCGGCCACCGTCAGCGCGGCCAGCGGCCCCCGAGTCGGAATCTCGCTATAGCCTTGGCCGCGATAGAACGGGATATCGGCCTTGCCGGCCGCCGCACCGCAGGCGTCGATGCCGATGACATCCCGGCCGGGCGCATGAATCAGCCAGAAATTGTCGCCGCCCAGCGCGTTCATGTGCGGATAGGCGACGGTTATCGTGCTGGCCGCCGCAACCATCGCCTCGATCGCGTTGCCACCTTCCTCCAGCACCCGCAGCCCGGCGCGCGCCGCCAGGTGATGTGGCGCGACGACCATGCCGCGGCGGGACCGGACGGTCTGCAGCATCCTCAGCGCGCCGCGTCGAGGCAGGCCAGCGCGTATGCCGCCGCATCGGCGTTGGACGGCAGGACGGTCACGCCCGCTGCCTTCAGCGTCGCTTCCTGCGCCGCACGGTTCTGCGGGTCGGCATCCGTGCCGGTTACCGAGGCGGCAATAATCGGCCGCTGGCCGCCATACTGCGCCAGCACTTCTGCGAGATGACCGGCGGGATCGTCATGCGCGCCATAACCGATGACGACATCGATCAGCACGACGCGTACGGACGGGTCTTGCAGCGCCGCAAGCAGCGTCTCGTCGCGTACGGCAGGATCGATCATCGGATGCGGCCGGCCACGCGTGTATTCGTCGCTGCCGAGATCGATGAAGCGGTGGCCGGTGGCCTGTTTGCCGACCGCGACGGCGCCTTGGATCGGCGCATTCGACGCGACCCGATGCCCCGCCGCGCCGAACACGGTTTGTGCCTCGGCACACAACGTCCCGCCGGAATAAAGACCCACGGCGCGGTCACCCTCCGCGGCGACCGGCGAAGCCGTTGTTTCGCCGTCGGCGACAGGTCCGTTTCCCAAGGCCTGCACCGCCGCGGCTTTCAACGTGGCCGCCGTTGTGGCGTTGTCCGGCAATGCCGTGTCGTGTTCGCCGATGAAGCAGACCGTATAAGGCTTCAGGCTTCGGACGATCCTGTCGACGATCCGCTGCGCGACATCCTCGGAGGGCGGCTTGGAAATTAGCACGACGTGCCGCGTTTCCGGATCCTCGTCGAACAGGTCCATCGCCATCAAGGTCGTGATACCGCCGACTTCGGTCGAGAGATCCCGCCCGCCGACGCCGATCGCGTGGGAGACGCCGCCGCCATACCGGGCGATCAGACAGCTCACTTCCTGGATGCCCGTACCGGACGCGCCGACGATCCCGATATCGCCGCGCGGCACTGCATTGGCGAAGGCGAGCGGCACGCCGCCGATGATCGCCGTCCCGCAATCCGGCCCCATGACCAGCAAGCCCTTGTCGCGCGCCTCTTCTTTCAACGCGTGCTCCGCCTCGACGGCGACATTGTCGCTGAAGATCATCGCGTGCAGCCCGTGCCGGATCGCCTTGCGGGCCTCCGCGATGGCGTAATCGCCCGGCACCGAGATGAGCGCGAGATTGACCTCCGGCACCATCTTGACCGCCTGCCGAAGCGTCTTCGGGCGCCACGATGAACCGGATTCCTGAGTCTTCGGTCGGTCGAGAAGCCGCACCGCCTCCGCGAGCGCCAATTCAGCCGTCGGTGTATCGGCGGCGCGTACGGCAATGACCAGATCGTTCGCTTCGGCGCCCTCGCCCAAGGCGTCGAGCACGCCGGCGTCCCGCATGAGTTCCCGGTTCGCGGGCGTACCCATCATCAGCGCCGATTCTTCGACCCCAGGCATGTCCGCGACCGTACGCGCAACGCGCATCAGCGCCACCGAATCGAGATAGAAGCCGCGCCTCACCTCGTTGATCGTGACCGAAGCCATGAGCCCTCTTCACCGCAAAACCGAGCGCGCACTGTAACCGATCGGCGCCGCTTTGACAGGGCAGGTCTAAAGCGTTTGAGTATTTGGCGGGAGCCACATTGAAGGAAAGAGCGCAAATCATGGGGAAGCACGACGATTGGCTGGCATTGACGGTGGAGGAGACGCTGGAACCGGACCTGCCGATTTGCGATCCGCACCACCATCTCTGGGAATTCAAGACCGAGTACACCCAGCCGCGCTACCTGCTGGACGAGATACTGGAAGACCTCTACGCCGGCCACAACGTCGTCTCCACCGTGTTCATCGAATGCGGCGCCATGTTCAAGACGGACGGACCCGAGGCGATGAAGCCCCTCGGCGAGACCGAGTTCGTGCGCGGTATTGCGGCGATGAGCGCGTCCGGCCTGTATGGCGATTCGCGGGTCGCCAAGGGCATCATCGGCACGACGGATTTGAAGATCGGCGACGCGGCCGCCGACGTGCTCGACGCGCAGATCGAAGCCGGCGGCGGCCGCTTCAAGGGCATCCGCCTCGGCATGGCCTGGGACAAACACGACGAAGTCGAAAACCACCGCACGAATCCGCCCGGCGACCTGGTCTTGCGCGACGAATTTCGCACCGGCTTCAAGCATCTGAGGCCGCGCAATCTCAGCTACGAAGCCTGGTGCTACCATCCGCAGATTCCGGACGTGACGGACCTCGCCCGCGCCTTCCCGGACACGATCATCATCCTCGACCATTTCGGCGGCCCGATCGGCATCGGCCCCTATGCCGGCAAGTCGGACGAAGTCTACGCCGCGTGGCGCGCCTCCGTCGATGAGTTGGCAACCTGTCAGAACGTGGTGGCCAAGCTCGGCGGCATCAATATGGAGGTGAACGGTTTCGCCTGGCACGAGAAACCCAAGCCGCCGACCAGCCAGGCGCTGCTGGATGCGACGCGGCCCTACTACGAATACACGATCGAGAAATTCGGCGCCGACCGCTGCATGTTCGAGTCGAACTTCCCCGTCGACAAGCTGAGCTGCAGCTACAACGTGCTGTGGAATTCCTTCAAGCTATTGACGGCAGGCTGCTCGGTGAACGAAAAGGCCAAGCTGCATCACGACACGGCAGCGCGGACCTATAAGCTCGACGGATGAGATACCGCTGACCGAGAACCGGCAACGCTAGGATCAATTGGCGCGCTGAATCCTAACTGAACGTCTGTCCGGAAATCGCCGGGTGGTAAATCGGCTGGATCACGTTGCCGGCCGGGTCTTTCACGTGGAAGCTGCGCGCGCCATCCGCGTGGTCGTGCGGCTGGTCCATGGGCTCGACGCCCTCGGCCTTGAAGTAATCGAACCAGTCGTCCAATTCCTGCTTCGTCCGGACGATGAAGCCGTAATGATCAAAGCAGCTGTTGCCGTCCGTCGGCTTTTTCGCGCGCGCCAAAGACAGATTGTCGTTGCCGCAGGTTAGGTAGACGAGATTTTCGTTCGCGCGATTCAATACCTCCATCCCCATGATCTCGGTATAGAACTTCTCACATTCTTCCAGGTTCGGGACGGCAAAGGCGACATGGCGAATACCGCTGAAGGGTGTCGGGCGTTCGGTCATGGGTCGGGCTCCGTTTCGTTGCAGGACCAAGTGTTGTCTCTACTGTAGTAAATGCGCGCGCCGCATTGAAGCCTGCCGGGTAAGGTGCCAAAATCGGTGAAACATATGGGAGACGGAGCCATGCCAGAGACATACGATCCGAGGACCTTCAAGTCGCTCAGCTTTCACGACTCCGTGCCGGCGTTCCGGGGAGGTTCGGACACGCCGCGCGCCTATCTGGAGCGCTGCCTGGAGACAGTCGCCGCGCGCGAACCGGTGGTGAAGGCCTATGTCACGCTGAACGAGGACGGCGCCCGCGCGGCGGCCGATACCAGCACGGCGCGCTACAAGGACGGCAAGGCGCTGTCCGCCATCGACGGCCTGCCGATCAGCATCAAGGATCTGCTGGAAACCAAGGACATGCCGACGCAGATGGGCTGCGAGGCGTACGCCGGCAACTATCCGAAATACGACAATGCCGCCGTCTGGGCCCTGCGCGAGGCGGGCGCCGTCGTGCTCGGCAAGACGGTGACGGCGGAGCTCGGCGGCTCCCATCCGGGCGCCACGACCAATCCCTTCGACCCGGCCCGGACGCCGGGCGGATCGTCCTCCGGATCGGCGGCGGCGGTCGCGTCCCGCATGGTGCCGGCGGCGATCGGCACGCAGGTCGGCGGCTCGATCATCCGCCCGGCCGCCTATTGCGGCAACGTCGCGCTGAAACCGACGCAGGGCGGCATCAACCGCGGCGAACGCCAGACGACCAGCATGAGCACGCACGGCGTCCATGCCGGCTGCATCGAGGATATGTGGCAGACCGCCATCGAGATCGCCCAGCGCGCCGGCGGCGACCGCGGCGCCCTCGGCCTGTTCGGCCCCCTGACACCGCCCGCCGCGGTCAAACCGGAGAGCCTGATCGTGCTGGAAACCGCCGGCTGGGCGATTCTGGACGACGATAGCAAGGTCGCGTTCGAAGGGCTGCTGGAGAACCTGCAACGGGCCGGCGTCACTTTGCTCCGCCGTGCCGATCATCCGCTGGTCGAGACGCTGGAGCGGACGGTCGTCGATGCGCCCGCCATCACAGGCAACATCACCCCGTGGGAGAACCGCTGGGCGCAGCGCAACCTGGTCGACCTCAAGGGCGAGTTCGTCAGCGAGCGGGCCAAGGCGACTTTGGCCAAGGCGGAGGCGATGACCCCGGACGACTACCGCGCCGCCTTGCTGGCGCGCGAAGCGGCGCAACGCTGCCATGCCGCCATCGGCAATCTTGCCGACGCCATGATCACCCTGTCCTGTCCGGGGCCGGCGCCGCTCTGGCCGGGCGACATCCAGGGCGAGCCGCTGGCGCCGCGTCCGACCGGCGACGCGATCTTCAATACGGCCAGTTCGATGCTGTTCGCGCCCTGCGTGACGATGCCGATGATGAGCGTCGGCGGCATGCCGGTCGGCGCCCAGGTCATGGGCCAGCAGCACCAGGACGCGCGCATGACCGCAATCGCCCGCTGGATCATCGGCGAGGTGCCGCCGGTAAGCGTCGGCTAGTAGTCCGTGACCGGCACGCCCATGATGCGCTCGTAGCGTTCCTTGTCGGCCGGCCAAACATCCGGATTGGCCAGGCGCGGCGGCCGGCCGCCGGACAGGATCGTGCGCCACTGCTCGGCCGCGGCGGTCATCCCCTTCAACGCACTTTCCG
This sequence comes from Alphaproteobacteria bacterium, assembly GCA_047517345.1. Lineage (GTDB taxonomy): Bacteria > Pseudomonadota > Alphaproteobacteria > UBA8366. Next base: position 5,181 of record JAKZTB010000106.1, on the reverse strand, counting down.
GTGTGATCGCCGCGATATGCGGCGAGGCGAAGACGTTGTCGAATTCGAGCAACGGATGATCGAGCGGCGGCGGCTCCTCGATCCAGACATCGAGCCCCGCGCCCGCCAACTGGCCCTTGGAAAGCGCCTTCGCCAAGGCGGTTTCATCGTGGATACCGCCGCGGCCGATGGTGATGAAATAGGCGGTCTCCTTCATCTTCGCGAAGGCGTCCGCCCCGAACATGCCACGGGTTTCATCGTTCAGCCCGCAGGCGACAAGCACAAAATCGGACCGTTCGAGCAATTCGTCAAACTCTACCAAATCGGCATCGCGACGCGTGGCTTCCTCCACTGTCAGCCTGGGGTGAACCGCCAGCACGTTCATGCCGAAAGCGGTCTTGCAGATTTCCGCCGTGCGCGCTCCGATCTGGCCGAGGCCGACGATCCCCAGCGTCTTGCCGAAAATGTCGTTGTTCATAAAGTCGCGCCGCACCCAATCCCTGTTGCGGCGTAGCGCCTGGTTCACCTGCGCGATCTTCTTGGTCAGCGACAGCATCATGCCGACCGCATGCTCCGATACGGCCTCCGCGTTCATTCCGGCCTGATTGACGACCAGCACGCCCGCGTCGGTGCAATCCTCGACATGGATCGTGTCGTAACCGGCGCCGCCGGTGGAGATTGCCAGCAGATTGGGACAGCGCGCGATGAGCGCGCTATGGCCGCGATATTCATCGGGTACGTCGCGCCAGTTGCCGCGAATCTGGTAGCCGTTGGCCCGCTGAAAAACCGGTTCGATCTCCGCATCCGGCATCGAAAGGTCGAGCCGCGTCAATTCGATCCCGCCGTCCCGGGTCAAGGTTTCTTCGAATGCCCGCGGATTGGTCAAAAAGTCGAAATAGAAAACGTGTTTGCTTGGCATTTGATTTCGCTTCCGTTATTCCGGCAGCGCTATTGCCGGCGCGCCGGGCAGCAGTCCGCTCATTTGCGCCCGCAGACCAACCAAGGCCAGAACGGTGTCTATGGTCGGCGTCTCGACGCCAGCCAATTCGGCCAGTTCCGCCGCCGCGCCGACGATCGGGGCGATCTCCATCGGCCGGTTGCGTTCCAAATCCTGCAGCATCGAGGTCTTGTGGAAGGCCGCGCCCTTGCGGGTACCATCGATGCGGGCGTCGATAGAGGCCTCCGGGTCGGCGCCAAGCGCCGTACCGATTGAGATCACTTCCGTCATCAGCCGGCGCAGCAGCGCCTCCATGGCGGAATCGTCGACCATCGCGCCGGCATGCGCCAGGGTCAGCGCGCTGGTCGGGTTGTAGGCCATGTTACCCATCAGCTTGATCCAGATGTCCTTGCGGATTTCCGGCCTGATCTGGCACTTGATGCCGGACGCCTCCACGGCTTCCTGAAAGCGGAGACAACGCGCCGACTCCGAGCCGTCGGGCTCGCCGATCTGGTAGCGGAAACCGCCGCCGGACCTCACCACGCCGGGTTCGATCACTTCGCTGGCCACATAGGTGATGCAACCGATCGCCCGCTCCGGCCCGATACCGTTCCATTGCTTGCCGTCGGGATCGACCGCTTTGACCTGATAATTCTCCCACGGACCGGCGAGCTTGTAGAAATACCACCAGGGTATCCCGTTCATCGCCGTCGCCACCGTCGTGTCGGGACCGAGCAGCGGTTGCATCGCATCGACCACGCCCGGCGCCTGGTGCGATTTCAAGGACACAACCACATAGTCCTGCGGCCCCAGCGTACTGGGATCGTCGGTGACGTTCGGGTGGGTAACGAACTGGCGGTCGCCAGTGATCAGTTTGAGGCCTTTCTCGCGCATCGCTTCGAGATGCGCGTCGCGCGCGATCAGGCTGACGTCATAACCTTGGCGATTCAGCAGCGCCCCCAGATTGCCGCCGATCGCGCCGGCGCCGAATACGGTGATCTTCATGTTTTCAGACTCTCATACCAAGGAGCGCGATCGCCGAAACAACGCCCGCCGATCAGCTCCAATAATTATGACCCGCACAACCGCACACGCCAAACCGCGACCGAATTTACACCGTTTCGACCGTATCCTTCGCGGCGGACGCCGCGGCGCCGGCGACCTTGCGCAGCGCGTTCATCTCGTTCTGGATAATCCGCTGCAGCATGCGGCCATCGGTCGAATGCAGGACGAAGCGAGCGCCCAGCTTGATCGCCTTGGTCGACGTGTCGATCGTCTGCTGGTGCACCATGACGGGGATCTTGCGCGCTTCGCAGCGCTTGATGATGTCCTTGATCACCCGCAGGTATTTCCTGTTTGAGTAATCGTCGGGAATACCGAGCGAGGTCGACATATCGTTCGGGCCGATGAACACGCCGTCGATACCGCCGACGTCCAGGATCGCATCGAGATTGCGATAAGCGGGCTTGGATTCGATGCCGACGATGACGAAGGATTCCTTGCGCCGGTTCTGCAGATATTTGCGCGTCTCGGGGCTGGGCAGCACGTTTTCCGCCACCGCACGGCGAAGATATTCGCCTTTCAGCGGGTGCCACTTGGCCGTCGCGACCACGGTTTGGACTTCCTCGACGGTCTCGCAATAGGGCACAAGAACGCCCGCCGTGCCGGCGTCGAGCGCCATCGCCACCCATTCGGATTTGGGGATCGGCACGCGCACCACCGGCGTGATATCGGCGCGGCGCAGCATGCTGCAGAGCTGCTGGATTTCGGTCCGGTCGCGCGACCCGTGCTCGGAGTCGATGATGGCATAGTCCAGCGTGCTGCCGGACAATACCTGCTCGAACCGGGTCGAGGCCATTTGGGACAGCATGCAGCCGAACACATGGCCGCCGGATTTGAGGGTGCGTCTGAGTTTCGTGGCGTTCATGGAAATCCTCCCCTTGGTGCTGCCCCAGGTGATAGCCTCCCGGCGCATTCCTTGCAAAAGCAATCGCCGAGAGATGACATGGCCGCGTTGGGCTTGCCCGATGTGTCGTTTGCGCCCCAGAACGCCGTAGGGAGGTGACGGCACATGTTTTCCGATCGCATGGAGAGCAAGCGGGTCGATACGTTCGTCTCGGTTTTCGAACTCTGATACGTCGAGACTGGGGGTACGGCCGCGATCTTTTCGGCAACTCAGTCGCGCGATCTCAACGTTCATCTCGCCGAACTGGCGCTATCGCAGCCCATAAGTCGCCGCCTTAAATCACGCCCTTTTCGCGCAGCGCCGCAATTTCCGCCGCGTCGAGGTCGAGCAGGTCGCCGAGCACCTCCGCGTTGTGCTCGCCGAGACTCGGGCCGGTGCTGCGGACGCGGCCGGGGGACTGGGCGAGACGCGGGAAGACGTTCTGCATAGCGACGGTGCCGAGTTCCGCGTCTTCGATTTCGATGATCGCCTCGCGGTCGCGGAAGTGTTCGGACTCGAAGACGTCCTTGGAATCGTTCACGGGACCGCCGGAGACGCCCTGTTCCTCGAACAGCTTCAGGATTTTGTCCTGCGTCTGGGTGGCGAACCAAGCGCCGATGATGTCATCCAGGGCGTCGGCGTTTTCGACGCGGGCGGGATTGGTGGCGAATCGCGGATCGTCGATCAGGTCGGGGCGGCCGATGGCATGGGCGAGGCGCTCGTACACCGTCTGCGCCGAGGCGCTCATGGAGAACCACGTGCCGTCCTTGGTCTCGTACACGTTGGAGGGACCGGCATATTGACTGCGGTTGCCCGACCGCTGCCGGACGGCGCCCAGTTGGTCGTATTCGATGACCATGAATTCGTTCAGCCGCAGCATGGACTCGACCAGGGAACAGTCGATGGTTTCGCCGCCGGTCTCCGGATTCGCCATGCGGTCGAACAGGGCGACAAGCACACCGATGGCGCCGAACAGCCCGGTGACCGCGTCGGCGACGGGATAGCCGACATGCATTGGCGGCCGGTCGGCGGTGCCGCAAATCGACGTGAAGCCGGCATAGGCCTCAGCGATCCGCGCGAAGCCCGGACGCTTCGACAACGGCCCGGTCTGGCCGTAGCCGGAAACCCGGAGCACGATCAGGTCGGGATTCAGTTCCTTCAGCACGTCCGGTCCCAAGCCGTAGCGCTCCAGCGTGCCGGGCCGGAAGTTCTCGGTCAGTACGTCGACCTTGGCGACCAGCTGCCGGAACAAATCCTTGCCTTCGTCCTTGCGCAAATCGAGGGTAATGCCCTTCTTGTTGCGGTTGGTGACCTTCCACCACAGCGGCACGCCGTCCTTGTGCGGCGGCAGGGCTCGCAGGGGGTCGCCGACCCCCGGCAATTCCACCTTGATCACCTCGGCGCCGAAATCGGCAAGCAGGCCGCTGGCCACGGGTGCGGCGATTATCGTGGAAATATCGAGAATGCGCACGCTCTCGAGGGGCATTCTAGGGTGTTCGGTCATGACGTCATCCCTTCGCGTTCTATCGACGCTGCCGCGCGTTCTCGTTCGGCGCGATTTCTGTTTCGCTCGGGCTGTTAGTGGGCATAATTACCACCGTGAGAAATACGTCCCGACGGCCCCCCGGAAAGTACGCATAAAATGTACTGCGCTCGGTTTGCCGTTCAAAACGTAAAGGAGGAGACGGCGCATGTTTTCCGACCGCCTGGAAGGCAAGTGGATCGACACGTTCGTCTCGGTTTTCGAACTCTGTAAGGTCGAGCCCGGGGATACGGCCGCGATCCTTTCGGAAACCCAATCCCGCGAGCTCAACGTTCATCTCGCCGAACTGGCGCTGTTGCGGCTCGGCGCGAAGGTCTTTCACGTAAAATTGACGACGCCGCCGCAGAATGCGCCAGTGCCCGTCCGCTCGACCGGCGCCTCGAACGCCGTGCAAGGTCTCGAACCGGTCGTCGCGGCGCTTGCCGGTTCGACGATCGTCGTCGATTGCACGGTCTAAGGGATGCTCCACGCGCCCGAACTGCCTAGAATCTTGAAAGGCGGCGCCCGGCTGATGATGGTGTCGAACGAGCATCCGGAGGTTCTCGAGCGGCTGGTGCCGGATCCGGACCTGACACCGAAGGTCAAAGCGGGGATCAAGATGCTGTCCGAAGGGGTGTGGGTCTGGTATGGAGAATATAAGTCATTGATTTAGTGCGTTTTTTGTGTCGAGACGAACGGCCGAAAACGGCTATTCGTGACAATGGGCCGCTCCAAGGCAGGATTTTGTCACGACGGCAGGGTCGAGCAGGAGAAGGTGGGAACGCTCCGCACCGCCAG
>JAKZTB010000105.1:0-23876 GCA_047517345.1 Alphaproteobacteria bacterium | reverse complement strand
GTAGACATCCTCGAACTTCATCAATCTCAGTCCCTGCAACTGCTCCGTCCGGCGCATCCGATTCCTCCAGATTTGGAGGAAATCTAAAACCGGACAGATCATCTGTTACATAGACCGGTCATATCGTGTGTTAGCGACACGTTTTTCGAATCCGACTATGCAAATCGCTTGTCAGGTGCAATGATTTTGCCATGCACCGAGCATGAACTGACAATGAGGGAGGTTGTCGTATGCGTTACCAATTGAACCGACGCGGATTCGCCGGCGTTTTGGCGGGCTCTGCGCTAGCGTTAACAGTCGCATTTGCACCCGTGGCGAAGGCGGTCGATTTTTCCGGAAAGCGGCTGCGCATCATCGTTCCGTTCAACGAAGGTGGCGGCACCGATAGCCTGACGCGCGCGCTGGTGCCGTTCATGGAGAAATATCTCCCGGGCAATCCGAAGATACTCGTCGTAAACAAACCGGGCGCCGGCGGCATCGTGGGCGGCAACTTTTTCGAATCGAACGGGAAGAAGGATGGCACCTGGGTCATGGCGCTGTCGACCTCGACCGTCATGAACTACATCCTCGGCGATCCGCGGGTGAAATTCGACATCAAGGGCTGGGAACCGATCATCATGTTGCCGCGGGGCAATATGGTCTACTCGCGCTCCGAGCTTGGCCTCAAGGGGCTGAACCCGAAAGAGCTCGTTGCGAAACTTCAATCCATCCCGAAGGACAAGCTGGTCTTCGGCGGCAAGACGCCGACCTCTTCGGCGATCAACAAACGGATGGCGTTTTCCCTGATCGGCGTCGAAGTGAAAGACGTTTGGGGCATGAAGGGCAACGGCCCGATGGCGCAGGCGTTCGAGCGCGGCGAATTCACGTTGAATTTCGACAATTCGCTGTCCTACATGAACAACCGCAAAAGCTTTCGGGATTCGGGCATCGCGACGGAGCTGTTCACCTGGGGCGCACCGGATGCGAACGGCAAATGGAAAGACGCGAACGGAAAGTATTACCGCGATCCGACCTGGCCGAACGTCCCGACCTTCTACGAGATCTATGAGGAGGGCACCGGCAAAAAATTCGAGGGCCCGAAAGCGAAAAGCACGCTGGCTCTGATCCGCGTCGGCACCCTGGCCAACAAATCGTTCCATCTACCCAAGGGCGCGGACAAGGACGCGCTCGAGGCCTGGCGGAATGCGCTTAGGAAAACCATGACAGATCCGAAGTTCCTTGAACGCAAGGCGAAGATCCTCGGCAAGTTCACGGTCACGATCGGCGAGCCGGCCCGCACCGCGCTGCACAAAGCGATCAATCTGTCCGCCGAAGAGCGGGCATACATCAAGGAATATGTGAAGGTCCGCTACAACCTGACCCTCAACATGTAATCCATCGCCTTCTTCAGGCGTGAACGAGGCGCCCGGCCGTAATAGGCCGGGCGTTCTTTTTTTGCAGCTATTGCGGCCCGCCGAGATAGAACGGCATCTCGAATCCGAGGAACTCCGCGGTGGCCCACTGCAACACACCCGGCGGGTATTCCAAGGTCAGGAAATAGGAAAGCCCGCCGAGGAACAAGGCGGCCGACAGGCCCAACAGACCGTTCCGAACATGATTTATTTCGACCTTCGACGAGATGAAATGATAGATGAATATGGCCGCGGCGATCGGAAATCCGACCAGCGCGACGAAGCCCAGCATGCCGGCGATCCAGCCAAGATAGTAGAATTCGGAATGCGTCGTATCGCCGAAGAGCTCCCGGTCGATCAGCACCGGGCACGGCTTCGTCGCCCGAATCTGCTGGTACAAGACCGGCAGGACGAACGCGAAACCGATGAGGCCGATGGAGAACGGGAAGATTCGCCCGAGCGTCTCGTAGCGGAATCCATCCAGGAAGGCGACGAGCACGATCGCGAACATGAAAATAGTGAACCCGATTTGCGGCCATTTGCGCCGCGTCGACGCTTCGCTGTCCTCGGTGTAGACCTTGCCGGCGTTGGGGTTGTAGCGCAGTGCCGCGATGATCGACAGGATGGTCAAGATGAGCAGGATAATCACGATCGGCCGCTCGAAGAAACTGAACCCGTAAACCTGGATCGATTGATAGAGCGACGTTTCGATACGGTCCGACAGGAAGAAGCCGATCAACAGTGCCGGCCGCGACCAGCCATAGCGCTTCATGAAGGTGCCCAGCGTGCCGAAGACGAACAGCGCGATCAGGTCGCTCCAATCGCGCGTCGCCTGGAAGGCGGCGAAGAAAATCAGTATCAGCATGAACGGGGCAAGGAATCCGTACCGGATCGTCGTCAATTTGGCGATCTGCGACGAAAGCAGCAAGCACGCGCCGGCGCCGAAAACGTTGGCCAGCGCCAACGACCAGATCATCGTGTAGGTAAGGTCGAGACGCGTGGTGATCATCTCGGTACCGGGTTCTATTCCGATCAGGATGAACCCGCTGAGCAGGATCGCATAGCTGCCGCTGCCTGGAATGCCGAACAGGATGGTCGGGATCATCGCCCCGCCTTCCTTGGCGTTGTTCGCCGATTCCGGCGCCAGGACGCCCCGGATATCGCCGGTACCGAATTTCGACTTGTCCTTGGATGTCTGAACCACATGGCCGTAGGCGATCCAGTCGACGACCGATCCGCCCAGCCCTGGCAGGGCGCCGACGATGCAGCCGATGGTCGCACAGCGGATGACGATCCACCAATGTTTGACCATATCCTTGAACCCTTGAACCCATCCGCTGCCGAGCATGCCGTCTTTCGAGATCGTCTCGTGCCGGCGCACCAAATCGACGATCTCCGGCATGGCGAACATGCCAAGGCCGATGATGACGATCTTGATGCCGTCGCTCAGATAGGCCGACTCGTAGACGCCGGGAATCCCCGACAGCCGGAAGGCGCCATGCGGTTCGTACCCGACCATGCCGATGACCAGCCCGATCACGCAGGTCGCCAGCCCCTTGAAGGCGTGGTTCCCGGTGAGCATGCCGATCATGCTGAGCGCGAGCATGATCAGCATCATCTGTTCGCCGAATCCCATGGCCAGGATGATCGGGCGGGCGGCGAAGATCGCGCCGGTCAGGACCACCGCGCCGAACAGGCCGCCGAACAAAGAGGCGGAAAAGGCCGCGCCGAGCGCCCGGGCGCCTTCGCCTTTTTTCGCCAGCGGGAAACCATCCACCACCGTGGCCTGAGAGGCCGACGTGCCGGGTATCCCCATCAGCACCGAGGGAAACGTGTCGGAGGTCGTGGTCGGCGCCAGAAGACCGATCATCATCGCCAGTGCGTGCGACGGTTCCATATCGTAGACGAAGGGCAGCAATAACGAGAGGCCCGCAACACCGCCGAGGCCCGGAAGCACACCGACCAGCAGGCCTAAACCCGTTCCAAAAAGCAGGAAAGCCAGATGCGTTGGCTCGAAGAGTTGGGTCAGGGCGTCGACGAAGACTTGAAGTTCCATGATGACCCTCGGAGTCCGTTGGTTCGGTTCGGTCGATGGCTGACCTTATTTGATGCGACACACGGGCGTCGAGACCCGGAGCACCTGTCGGTTGATATGTTGCGTTGTATTCTAGTTGCCGGTCAATCCGGTTGTAGGAGAGTTCGCATCTCGCGCGCATCCGCGACTTCTTCGTTTCGCCACACGCGATCGATCAGCGCTTGCGCCTTCGCTTCGCCCAGCGGCGGGGCAAGCAAATCCATTGCTTTGTCCGCGACCTCTTGTTGATCCATCGGATTGTCCGGCGTGCCGCGTACCGCCTGGGTGCGATGTTCCAGCGAGCGGCCGTCATGGGTTCGGATTTCGATCGCCGGTTTGCGGCGCGGCAAGGCCGGGTCCGGCTGTAGCGAAACCCGTGCCTTGATCGCCGCGACGGCCGGGTCACCGACCCTGCCGTCGTCATGCGCCGACGCGAAACTCACGGTCCGGTCCAGCACCATGACAGCGGTCAGGTACTGCAGGTTCACGGCCGCCATATCCCGGTTGTCGACGACATGCGCTTCCTTGTCGGACATGCGGATATCGATCTCGGCGATATCGTCGGCCGTTAGGTCATGCTCGAGAATCAGCGCCTGGACCGAATCCATCACCGCCTGAATGGGCGAGCCGACAGTCCACTTCTTGATGTTCGTGTGCAAGATTTCGTACCGCTTACCGAGGTCCGCGACCAGTGCGTCGGGTTCGGCATCGTCGGGCGCGAATGCGAAGAAAAAGTTGCGCGGTCCCGAGAAGACGTCGTCGAGCCCGGTGAATCCGGACTGCACCATCGTCGCCGCGGTGACGGCATTGCGCGCCGACATACCGCCAAAATCGAACGCCTTTTCGATATGATCGGGATCGCGCTGCCAGCAGTTCACGCCGGACGCCTGCTGCGCGGTATAGGAAAACAACCAGCGCACCTGCTGCACCGTCAATCCCGCGAGCGCCCCGGCGGCGGCGGAAGCGCCGAACAGCGGCGCGAATGAGTGCGTGCTGTGGCCGGCCTCGTAAAACCGGTCGACGCCGAGCGCTATCGGCAGCCGGCCGCCGATGTCGTAGCCGAGCACGACGGCCTTCAGCAGATCGGCGCCGGAGCGTCCCGCCTTCTCCGCCATCGCCAGCGCCGCGGGCACGACGCCGCAACCCAGGTGGCTGCGCGACGCAAAATGCGAATCGTCCGTCTCGTCGGCGTGCGCCGTCATCCCGTTTGCCAGCGCCGCGTTGACGGCAGAGGTTACAAGGTCTGTGCCGGCGACGGTCGCCTCGGCAATGCCGCCCTGTAGGCGGGTATAGGAAATGGCTTTCTGTCCGGGCGGCAGATGCGCGCCGGAAACCATGGATGAGAGCGTATCGAGCAGATGGTGTTTCGCCTTCGTCGCGACATCCGGCGGAAGATCGGTTTGCAGCGCCCTTACGACGTAGGCGCTCAGGCCTCGCATGACCGGACTGATGTCCGGCAAGGTATCGTTCAAACTACAAGCCCTCCCCTAGAGCCAGACTCTTAAGCCGCGACCGGTGTTTCCTTGCCCAGCTGCGTCCGGTGCATGACCCGCCGGTGGGTGCCAGCATGCGCGTCGCGGTGATGCATGACACAGCGGTTGTCCCACAGCACCATGTCGCCGGCGCGCCACGGGCCATGCGTCCATTTGAATTGTTCCTGGGTCGCGTGGTCCCACAGGAAATCGAGCAACGCTTCGCTGTCGGCGCGCGACCAGCCGGTGACAAATTGCGACGGGAAGACGCGCCGCCGGCCGAGATAGAGCGCCTTGCGGCCGGTCGCCGGATGCACCCTCACCAGCGGATGATTGGGTCCCGGCACGTCCTCGAGTGTTTCCGGCTTCTTTACGCCCTGGCGCAGAACGCCGGCCGAGTTGCGGCTGGAATCCTGCTTGGTGTAAAGCCCTTCGATGCGCCGCTTCACATCGTCCGGCAACGTTTCGTACGCCATGTATTGGTTGTTGAACGAGGTGTTCCCGCCTTTGGGCGGCACCTCCAGGGCGTGCAGGAAACTGCCGGCCGGCGGTGTCTCGACATAGGAATTGTCGCTGTGCCAGACGACCTCCCCGCTGCCCAACCCCTCATTTTCCATAACCGGTTTGCCGTTCTGTCCGAGGTTGGCGATCACCGTAATTTCCGGATGCGCCTGTACCGCGTCGGCGGGGAGCCTGCCTTGGGCTTCGTAATAGGCGCGGTTCGCGCCCACTGCCGGCGTCCCGAAAATGGCCGTGGCGGCGACATGGTCTGCGGCGGAGATATCCTGGCCGCGGAACAGCAGCACCAGATGATCGGCCCAGGCACGGTTCAGCGCCGCCGCCGTTTCCGCATCGACGGGCTGGCCGAAATCGACACCCCGCACTTCGGCCCCTAAAGGGCCGCCGGTCCGGACAATTTCGAGCTTGTCTGCACTATTGGCCATCGGTCGTCTCCTCACGCTAGATACGGTATCACGTCAGATATGGTATCACGTCGCGGCCGAACCGCTCGATCGCCCGCATGATGTCTTTATGCGGCGGACCGCCGGAATGGGCATGGCGCAAACGCAGCAGGAAGTAGCCGGTCCCAACCGCCTCGCTCCATCGCCGGAACGCGGCGACGCATTCTTCCGGCGACCCGGCGATAATTCGGTCCTTCCACATATTCTCGAACTGGAACGCGTCCTCCGATTCGATGTCTTGGAAGGCCGCTGCCCCGTTACGCCAGTAGTATTTGTAAGCTTTCATGACTTCCGGGCCGTAGACGCGCGCCGCGTCGTTCAGCCCGTCGCCGACCCATGCGTCGCGCATCATAACGACCTCCGGCTTGCGCCCGGCCGCGATGGCGGCGCTCCGGTAGCGGTCGGCCAGCGCGACATTCTCCGCCAACGGCATGCTGGGGCCCAGCACGATAGCGTCGCCGAGCCGCCCCGCCCGGTCTATCGCCGCCGGCACCCACGCGCCAATCCAAAGCGGCGGCCCCGGCCGCTGGAGGGGACGGGGCACGACGCGCACGTCGTCGATGTCGAAATGTTTGCCGTGGAACGAGAAGCTTTCGCCGGTCCAGGACTTCCGGAGGATTTCGATGCCTTCCTCGAACCGCCCGACCCGGGCTTTCTTCTCGACACCGAAGGCGCGGAAATCGGCGTCCTGGTAACCAAGACCGACACCGAGGGCCAGCCGGCCGCCGGAGACGATATCGAGCGTGACGGCATCTTCCGCCACACGCAGCGGGTGGTGCAGCGGCAACAACAGGACAGACGTGCCGATCTGGATCGTCTTGGTGCGCGCGGCAACCGCCGTGCAGACAATGAGCGGCGACGGCAGGAATCCATCCTTGTCCTGATGATGTTCGCCGAAAAAGAACCCCTGAAACCCGCAAGCCTCCGCCAGCTCGGCCTCGGCGACGGTTTCCGCGACGCAGCGGTCGAGATCGTCGCCGCGTGGGGGATTGGCGATCGAGCTGTAAAGGCCGAGTTTGATCATGAAAGCCCCCCTGCGCGGCACGCGAAAATACCCATCGCGAGTTTCGCGCGTGGCGCCCGTGCCGACAAGGGAGAAGAGGTGGTGCCGCCTGCAAGACTCGAACTTGCGACCCCAGCATTACGAATGCTGTGCTCTACCAACTGAGCTAAGGCGGCATTTCGGCGCGCAAAATAGGCCTCGCGGATCGACAAGGCAAGTGCGCGTAAAGAAATGCGTATCGGCGGAAACCTGCAGGAAGTGCCGACCGTGCGCAGAGGGCCCCGCCCCGACGCTGTCCGGATTTACTGACCCTTTGAGTAATACGCGTTAAATTATAAATAAATAGAAACGATATTATAATAAAATAAATATTTTAATACCAATACATAATATAATACTTACATTAATAAAATACCTTTTTACCCATTATTTGTTTCTTTATTGCAACTTTTTCTATTTTTATCTTCATATCTAATTTCTTTTATTGACATTGTTTTTCTCATCTCAATACCGTCCCTCTGAAGCCGCTGGCTTGGTTGCGTGCAGGAACGCTTGTTAGTCGATCATGTTCAATCTCCATACTGATCATGTTCAAAACCTGGGAAGTGCAAGCCGAACCGCGTAACCGTCCGCAGCGCGGAGCCAGCGGCCTTCAACAACGCATAGAAAACAGTCAGATCATTTTGGAGGTTACGGAATGAAATCCTCAGTAAAGCTGCTCAGCAGCACAGCACTTGCGGCAGCGGCCATGGTCATGGCTGTTCCGACCGCGTCCGCGGGCAACCACACCGCGCTCGAAAAGCGCGTCAAGGCACTCGAAAAAGCCGGCGGTCAATCCGTCACGCGTAGCAAAAAAACGATGAAGCTCGTCGTTTCCGGTCACATCATCCTGTTACGGATACAGTTCCTTCCTCCCTGAATCTCCCTGGCTGGCCGCTTAGCGCCGGCCTTTCTTTTTAACCGTCTTCACGCGCCGATGTTTGAAGCCTCGGCGCGGTCAGGTCCGACGCCTGACCCGGCGGCAATCGCCATTCCAAGCTCGCGAAGGCGCTGCAACTGTCGCAACTGGCACGCCATTCGCCAGCCACCGATCCGCAAGCGCTGCAGTACCAGCCTTGTTCCGCCGGTGCCGTCCCTGCTTCGTCGAGCCAACGGCGCGCCGCTTTCAGGTCGCCATTTTCCTGTTCTTCGAGATCGGCCAACAAACGCAAAATGCGGCCCGACCGGCCGGACTCGCCCGCCTGTTCCAGATGCCGCCGCGCTTCACCCCAAAGCTGCGCCGACAGAGACGCCGCCGCCAAGGATATGTGACTTTCCGGGTGATCCGGCCGGACGCTATGGAGCCGTTGAAACCGCTTCACCCGCTCGAGCGGCGGTTCGTCTTCGCCGGCAAGATCCGAATACGCCGCCGCCAGGTCGGGATGGGGCGCCTTGGTCCACGCCGCTTCGATCACCTTCGTAGCCCTGCGGATCTTTCCGGCATCGGCGAGACATTTCACGTAGACGACCGTCGCCGGGATCAATGCGGGGTCCAAATCATTCGCTTGGTGCGCACGCTTCGTGGCCGCGGCGCTGGCGCCGTTCGCGGCCGCTTCGCGACTCGCTTCGACGGCAAGAACAGCGCGTTGACGTTGGCCTTTGCCGGAATCCACCGCACCATGCCGCATCGCCTGATGCAGCGTCCTGTCGGCGGCATCCCATTGCCCCGCATCGACCTGCAGCTCCAGCAAATGTTTCAGCACCCAAGGGGTATTGGGCCGCAACGACTGCGCCTTGTCGGCCAAGCGAAGCGCTTCCTGCCTGTCGGAGTTTCGCAACGCCTGCATAAGCAATCCGCGAATGCCGAGAAACGCCATTTCCGGATCGTCGAGCATGGCTTCGAAGTATCGGCGCGCCGCATCCTCATCACCTTCCAGTTGCGCCGCCTGGGCGGAGAGAAGCATCGTCAGGGGCGGCTCGTTCAACAGCGTATCGGCGCGGCGCGCGAACCGCTTCGCTTCGCGCGAATCGCCCGCGGCGACGGCGACCATGCCTTGGGTCAACGCCTGATAGCCGCGCTGGCGCCGATTCGCACCGCGATGTTCGACGAGGCGCCGCGGCGCCCGGCGTAAGGCCCGCCAAATCCGATAAAGCACCGCCGCGATCGCGGTCAACAGCACGACCGCCCCGATAAGCAAGCCGACCTGTTCGGTATAGATGGCGTAGCCCATCATCTCGATCTCGACCCGCCCGGGATGATCGGCGAACCAGACAGCGAGCGCAACAGCGCCGGCGATCAGGAGAAAAAGCAGGAGAATCCGGATCATTGTGTCGGCGTCTTCTTTGTTCCGGCATCGTCCAGCGTCCTGATCGCCCAGAGGCGAAGCTTCGACAAGGCCTGGTCGGCCGCAATCCGGCGTTGCGCATCGCCGGCCCAATCCTTGGCCGGGCCAACGGCATCCCTCAACGCGCCGGCCGCACCGCGCAGGTCGTTCTTTTTCAAGGCCTTTTGCGCTTGAAGCAGTTTTTCGGCACTTCCTTCCGCATCGTCGATACGCCGTATCGAGATCACGGAGTTGATTTTCCGCAGCACCTTATCGGTCCAGCTATCGCCCTCGGCGGTCCAGACCGGACTGCCGCGCGACGCGACCAGGGCATCGAGCCTGCCCGCCAGTTGCAATCGCGTGGGAATGCCTGTCTCGGCATGCGCCGAAAGAATAGCGATCGAATCCGCAATCGCCGCTTCACCCGATAAGGCCAATCGTTTAACCGCGTTGAGCGCATAGCCGTACGGCAAACCGTCGCCGAGCGCGACATCCAACGCGCCGACCGCAACGATAACGGAAGATTTTCGAGCGCTGGTTTGCGCCGTATCGACGACCGCCCGTTCGAGTTTGTCGGACAGCGTCTCGAGCGCTTTGCGAAGCGCTGAAAGATCGGCTGCGCGTCCGTCGTTTGCAGCGCGTCCCTCCGACTTTGCCGCGTCCAGCGCCTGCGTAAGTTTATCGATCCGGGCCGACAAGGCGCGCAAGCGGGGCGTCAAGTCCGGCGGTATCGCCGCCGGATCGCGCGCGCGAATATCGTCGAGTGCCTTTTCCGCGGCCGCGACACGCCGCGTCAGATCCGGGGCCACCGGGCGGCTCTCAAGAACAGCAATTCTGTCGACCAGCGCGCTTGGAACCTCGGCCGACGGCACACCGTAGATGACCGGCGACCATCGCGGTTGCGTAACGACAGCGATCCCAACCAAGCCGGCAAGGATTAGCGCTAGCCAGGCGACGCCGTTGCCGCCCTGGCGCGGTTGGGTTGCCGCTACGGCCGAAGCGGCGGCGTCCGTCTCCGGCGGCTCCGGCGCATCTTGGATAGTTTTGGGCCGCAGGCCGGACAAATCGATACCGTCCGCCTCCGCGGCTTCGAGAACCGCTTGCCGGCGGCTTTCGGGGATGTGACCGCGGCTTTTCCAGCCTTGTATCGTCGTCGCCGCCATGCCGAGCCGCGACGCCATGGGCCGGACCCCGCCGAAGGCGGCGACGACCCTTTCCGCATCGCGCAACACATCGGCGGTTTCGTCCGTCTGTTCTTTTGCGACGGCTTCTTCGCCGTCGGCGTTCGTAATGTCCATCATCAGGCGTTCAGTCTGTTGTCCAGGATGGCGAGCAAGGCGTCCTGCGTCGGCCTCGGCGCCACGAGAACCTGCCGCCACATGATCGGATCCGCCGCATCGGCAACCGCTTCGCTGAGGCAAAGTGCTTCAAGTTTCTCGCACACCGGCTCCAGTCCCTCTGCGATGGCCAGGTCGACGAAGGTCTTCGCCGTCCGAGGCGAAAAAAACATCACCAAATCCACCTCTCCGTCCAGCAAGGCCATGCGGATTTCACGGCTGAAGCCGATCGCCGGCCGCGCTGCGTATATTTCCACCCTTCGTACGGCAAATCCCGCCGCACCCAACATCCCGGACAGATCGCCCGCGAGCGCCGATCCTGCCGGATGCAACAGCACCCCGTCGGTTGGCTTGCAGCGTTCACGCACGAGTTGCGCCAGGTTTTCAACATCGCCGCCGGCGCTTTCGACGTTCAGAAACCTGTTCTCCTCCGCCACCACGCCGGTTCGTTCGCCGACCGCATATACCGGTATATCCCGCCGCGACGTCAAGGCGGCAAACGCCCGCACTCCGTTGGCCGACGTAAAGAGTATCGCCTGTACGCCTTCAAGGTCGATTTGTAGGTCGGTCTTCACGGTGATGTGGAGCATCGGACTGATGAAGGCGCCGACACCCCGTTTCTCCAAGGCGGCCACAAGCGACTGTGCGTCCTGTAACGGTCTGGTGACTAACGCGCGAATTTGTGCCTCCCGGTCGATCCGCCGACGTCGTTACTCGAATATGTCCGGGCCGGCGAGGGTCCGAAGTTCCTCGCCCGCATCGCGCCCCATCGCCAGTGCGTCCGACACGGGCCCGTCTCGGGTTACCGTATGCGAGACGCTTCCGTCGGGGCTGGCGACCAATCCGCGCAAGCGCAGCATCAAGCCCTCCCTCAGCTCGGCAAGTGCGGCGATCGGGGTGCGGCAGGAGCCGTCCAATGCGGCGAGCAAGGCGCGCTCGGCGGCTACCCGTTGCGCCGTATCCCGGTCGTGGATGCATTCCAGCAGTTCCAGCGTATCGACGTCGTCGTTGCGGCCTTCGATACCGATTGCGCCTTGCGCCACCGCCGGGAGCATTTCTTCCGGTTCCATAACGGCCGTGGCGACATCGGCCATGTCGAGACGCCGCAGTCCGGCATAGGCCAGCATCGTCGCGTCCGCTTCGCCGTCGTTCAACTTTCCGAGGCGCGTTTGCACATTGCCGCGAATGGGTTCGACTCTCAGGTCGGGCCGGGACATGAGAACCTGCGCCTGACGCCGCAGCGACGCCGTGCCGACGACGGCCCCCGCCGGCAGCGCCGCAAGACTGTCCGCCTTGTTCGAAATGAAGGCGTCCCGCGGATCCTCCCGGGGCAGCAAGGTCGAGATACCAAGACCGTCCGGCAGCACGGTTTCGACATCCTTCATCGAATGCACCGCGATATCGATACTGCCGTCGAACAGCGCTTCCTCGATCTCTTTCGTGAAAAGACCTTTGCCGCCGATCGCCGCCAAGGTCCGGTCCTGCACCCTGTCCCCGGTGGTGCGGATGACCACGATTTCGACCGCAAGCCAGCCATGCTGCGCCAGCAACCGGTCGCGGACCTCATTCGCCTGAACCAACGCCAAAGGCGACCCTCGGGTTCCGATTTTAAGTGTCCTGTCCATACCCTTCTCTACCCGGTTCGGCCTGTCGCCGAAAGGGTTTTCCGCGCCACGCAAAGCGACCCGCGACAGGAGGCCGCGGTCATGGTACTAACCCGCAAATTTCAACGGTTCCAGGATGTTCCGGTAGATGGGCCTGACCATCGCGATCATTGCGGCTTTGTTCGTTGCCTGTGCGATTTACGCGTACAAGGTGAAGGGACAGCTGCCGTCCTTCACCGACGAGCAGTTGCTGGCCCAGCATCGGCGGTTTCTGGCCGAACTGGAGTCGTCGCGGAAATACATCGGTGCAACCTATTTCCACAGCGTCGAAAAAGGTTCGTCGGCGCAGGCGGAACTGACGCTGCGCGGCTACGACGTCGACAGATTGCTCCGCGAACGGGCTGTCGCCGAGCAGGATGGCCGCCCGATGAACTGGAAGTCATGCAGAACAGGCCCCGGCGCAAGTGCCGCCAAGAACGGTGCGGGAGGACACGTAGATTGATCGTACTCGGCATCGAAACGTCCTGCGACGAAACCGCTGCCGCCGTCGTGCGCGACGACCGGGCGGTCTTGTCGAATTTGGTCCTCTCTCAGCTTGAAGAGCATCGCCCTTATGGCGGTGTCGTGCCAGAAATTGCCGCGCGCAGCCATCTCGATCAGATCGACGGGCTTGTCGGCCGGGCAATGCGGGAGGCGGAACTCGGTTTCGACGCGTTGGACGGAGTCGCCGCAACCGGCGGACCGGGACTGATCGGCGGTGTGCTGGTCGGCATGATGACGGCCAAGGCGATCGCACTGGTCCATGACCTGCCGTTGATCGCCGTCAATCACCTGGAAGGACACGCGCTGACGGCCCGGCTGACCGAGGGAATTGAATTTCCCTATCTCCTGTTGCTCGTATCGGGCGGACATTGCCAGCTTCTTGCCGTCACGGGAACCGGTGAATATCGGCGCTACGGAACGACCTTGGACGACGCGGTCGGCGAGGCTTTCGACAAGACCGCGAAGCTGTTGGGGTTGCCCTATCCCGGCGGACCCGCGGTCGAATCCGCCGCCCGAAATGGCGATCCCCAGCGGTTCGCCTTTCCTCGGCCGATGCGCGGCCGGCCGGGTTGCGACTTTTCCTTTTCCGGGCTGAAGACATCGGTCGCGCGGACCGTGCGCGACATTGGCTTGGACAACGGCATCGTCGCCGATGCGGCCGCGTCCTTCCAAACCGCGGTGGGCGAGACGCTCGAAGACCGCACGCGCAATGCGATCCGGCGGTTTCGCTCGGAAGAGCCGAGCGGAAACACGCTGGTGGTCGCAGGCGGGGTGGCGGCAAACGAGCATTTGCGGACCAAGCTATCCGCCCTCGCCGGCGAAGAGGCGTTCCGCTTCGTTGCGCCGCCGCGCGCCCTGTGCACCGACAACGCCGCCATGATCGCCTGGGCGGGCATCGAGCGTCTTCGGCTGAACTTGACCGATCCTCTCGAATTCGCGCCGCGCCCGCGCTGGCCGTTGGACGAATTGCGGACGGCGTCATGACCCGCCTCGCGGTCATCGGCGGTGGCGCCTGGGGTACGGCCCTTGCCTGCGTCGCGCGACGGGCGGGCAACGTAACAACGCTGTGGGCGCGCGACGCGACGGTCGCCGCGGCTATCGCCGCCGGGCGGGGCAATCCGCGGTACCTGAAAGGCGTTCCGCTGGAACCGGATATCGCCGCCACGACCGATTTGGACGCTGTGTCGAATAAGGCAGAGATCGTTCTTCTTGTCGTCCCGGCGCAGTTCGTCCGCGAAATATCGGCCCGAATGACGTCCACGCTGCAATCCGGAACGCCCGTGGCGATCTGCGCCAAGGGCGTCGAACAATCGAGCGGCGCCCTGATGACCGAAGTTCTGGCGGAAACCTTGCCGCAGGCCAAAATCGCCGTGCTGTCCGGGCCAACCTTCGCCCAGGAAGTCGCCCGCGACCTGCCGACCGCCGTGACGCTTGCGGCATCGGACGAAGCGACCGGCGAACGGCTCGCGGCGGCGATCGGCGTCGCGCATTTTCGACCCTACCGGTCCGACGATCCCGTCGGCGCGGAGATCGGCGGCGCGGTCAAGAACGTCCTGGCGATCGCCTGCGGCATCGTCGCCGGGCGCCGGATGGGCGACAATGCCCGGGCCTCTCTGATCACCCGCGGGTTGGCCGAAATCGTCCGGCTCGGGGTTGCGAAGGGCGCCCGCCCGGAGACGCTGATGGGCCTGTCGGGGCTGGGCGACCTGACCCTGACCTGCAACGCCATGCAATCGCGTAATTTTTCGCTGGGCGCCGCGCTCGGCGAAGGCCGCGCCCTGGGCGACATTCTGAAGGAGCGCCGCGCCGTAACCGAAGGCGTTTATTCCGCCGGCTCCGTCGTCGCTTTGGCGAACCGCCTCGGCGTCGAGATGCCGATTTGCCAGGCGGTAGACCGTATCGTCACCGACGGCGACGACATCGACCGGGTGATCGCCGACCTGTTGTCACGGCCTTTTGCGCACGAACACAACCAGACCGATTGACGGCGTGCCCCTCGCTTGCCAACAATGCGCGCTTATTTTGTCTATTGAGGAGCACGAAATGCTGTATGCCGTCTACTGCGTCGATAAACCGAATGCCGCAGACCTAAGGGCCGAATTGCGGCCGCCCCACCAGGAATATCTCGCAACCCAGACCGGCATCATCGTGCTCGCCGGCGCGACGCAGACGGATGACGGCGAGACCGCGACCGGCAGCATGTTCGTCGTCAATGTCGACGGCCGCGCGCAAGCGGAGGCTTTCGCCAGCGGCGATCCGTTCAACAGCGGCGGCCTGTTCGAGAAGGTCGTCGTCACGCGCATGCGCAAGGGGCACTGGCACCCGGAGAACGGCGACAAGGCGTGAACCGTGTGGTTCCTGATACACAATACCGGCGCGCCGGACGCGGCCGAAAAGCGGCCGTTGCACGTCGAGGCGCATTGGGACTATCTGCGCGCCGCGCAGGACCGGATGATCACTGCCGGGCCGTACTTCAGCGCCGACGGGAAAACCCGCATCGGGTCGATGTTCATCGTCGATTTTCCGGACCGTGCCGCGGCGGAGGCCTGGATTGCAGAGGAACCCTTCACGCAGCACGGCATTTACGCCAGCCATACGATCCACGTATACGATCATCGCTGGCCGAAGAATGGTAATTCGCAGAATACGGACTAAGCAGCAAAGGGTAGAGGTATGAAATACTGGCTTGTAAAATCGGAACCGGGCGCCTGGTCGTGGGACGACCACGTCAAGGCGGGCACCGCGGAATGGGACGGCGTCCGCAGTCACCAGGCCTGTGGCAACATGAACGCGATGAAGAAGGGCGATCGCGCCTTCTTCTACCACTCGGTCAAGGAAAAGCAGGTCGTCGGGCTGCTGGAGGTCGTCAAGGAATACTATCCGGATCCCAGCGACGAGAGCGAACGCTTCGGCATGGTCGACTTCAAGGCGTTAAAACCGGTCGAGACGCCGGTTACGCTGGCCGAAATCAAGGCGACACCGGAACTGCAGGATATGTGGCTAGTGCGCCAGTCGCGGCTCTCGGTCACGCCAGTGACGGCCAAGGAATGGCGCTTGATCCTGAAGATGTCCGGCACCAAGCTTTAAGCGAATCGGCGCCGGACGCTTTCGTGCGTCACACGAAATTGTTCTGGTTTCTGCGAGATTTACGCTAGGTTCGGGCGCGCTGGCCCCGATCAACTGCGACAAACCGGTTTGAAGCGGATCGTGGCGCGGTGAGGTCCTCATGCGTCTGCCCTTTCAAATCCTCTGGCTCACTGCGATCGCCGCCATGGTCGCCGGCGGCTGGTGGTGGTTCGCCGAACAGGAAGGTGCCGTCGCGCGGGACAAAGCGAAACCGCGCCGGGCGAAAGCGACGCTCGTGCTTGTCGAACCGGTCGTTCTGACGACGGACAAGCGGATCGTCCGCGCGATCGGCACCGGCCGGTCGCTGCAATCCGCCGATCTTTACCCCGCCGTTTCCGGCGAAGTCGTCAAGGTCACCTTCGAGGCGGAACAAAAGGTCAAATCGGGCCAGCCGCTCCTACGGCTCGACGACGAAAACCAGAGGCTCGCCGTCCGCCTCGCCCAGGTCGCGGTCAACGAAGCCGCGCGCCAGGCAAAACGCCTCAAGAAACTGGCCCCGTCGGGAACCGTCGCGAAGGCGCGGCTCGATACCGCGGCCGCCGAACTCGAAATCGCCGAGCTGCGCCTGTCCCAGGCGAAAGCGACTCTCAAGGACCGCACCGTCTATGCGCCGTTCGACGGCGTCATCGGGCTCTCCGACGTCGATCGTGGGGACCGGGTCACGCCCGACACGCTGATCGCGACCCTCGACGACCGCACCTCCCTGTTCGTGGAATTCAGCGTTTCCGAGGATGCCGCCGCGCACATCCGGCCGGGCGATCTCGTCTCGATGACCGCGTGGATTTTGCCGGACCGGACCTTCACCGGAATCGTCTCGGCGATGGGCAGCCGGATCGACCCGGTAACACGGTCCCTTAAAATCCGCGCGCAGATCGCCAATCCGGAAGACTCGGTGAGGCCCGGCACGTCGTTTGCCGTGACTGTCGAAATATCCGGTTCGCGCTACCCCACCGTCCGCGAAGTCGCGGTGCTGTGGAGCCGGGACGGCGCTTATGTCTGGCGTGTCGACGAGGGCCGGGTCGACAAAGTCTTCGTCAGGGTCGTGCGCCGCGAAGGCGGCCGGGTCCTGGTCGATGGCGGTTTAGAAGAAGGCGACGTGATCGTCGTCGAAGGCGTGCAGGGGCTGCGTCCGGGGCGCAAGGTCAAGGCGGCGCCCCGCAATGGCAAGAAGAAGACGGCATCATGATGCCGAACTTCAGCGGCCTGCCCGCATTGGCGGTGCGCCGCCCGACCTTGATTGTCGTCTTGAACCTGCTCATCGTCATCGCCGGTCTTGCCGCGATCCTGGGCGTCGAGGTTCGCGAACTGCCCGACGTGGACCGGCCGGTCGTCATGGTCCGGGCGTTCTTCGATGGGGCCTCGCCGGAGACCATGGATGCGGAGGTCACCAGCGTCATCGAGGGTGCGGTGGCCCGTGTGAACGGCGTCAAGAACATCAACGCGGCCAGCGAAGAGCACAATATGCGGGTCCGCGCGGAATTCGCCACCAATGTCGACCTCGACGTCGCGGCGAACGATGTGCGCGAGGCGGTGGCCGCGATCGAACGGCGATTGCCGGAAGGCGTCGAGGACGTGACGGTGACCAAGGCCGATGTCGACTCGCGGCCGATCATCCGGCTGGCGCTGGTCAGCGACCGGCTGCCGCAAGAAGCGCTGACTCGGCTCGCGGAAGACGACGTGTCGAGCGAACTGTCCGGCATTCCCGGCGTCGCCACGGTCAACCTGTTCGGCCGCCAGGAAGAAGTTTTGCGTATCGTCGTCGATCCAATGAAATTGGCCCGTTTCAGCCTAACGATCGACGATGTGGCCCGGGTCGTAAGAGGTGCCAGCCTCGATATCCCGGCCGGCAGTTTCAAGTCGGACGATCATATGCTGCTGGTCCGGGCGGACGCATCGGTGTGGAAGCCGGGCGAGATCGAAGAACTGGCGTTGCGCGGCGCCACCCGCCTGGGCGACGTGGCGCAGGCTTTCTACGGCCCCGCGGATCCCCTCAACAACAGCCTGCTGAACGGCCGAAAGATCGTCGGGCTCGGCATCATCCGGCGCGCAAAATCGAACACGATCGAGATATCGGACGCCGTCGACGCCGCGATCGCGCGCCTCAACCGGCGCCTTAAAGAGGCCGAGCTGGTCAAGATTTCCGACGATGCCCGCTTCATCCGCAGCTCCGTGCGGGAAGTCGTCACCACTCTCGCCATCGCGGTTGCCGTCGTGATCGCGGTCATCTTCGTCTTTATGGGAGCGCTGCGGCCAACCCTGCTGCCCGCCGCGACGATCCCCGTCGCCCTGATCGGCACGATCGCCGCGATCTACCTGCTGGGCTTCTCGATCAACATTCTGACCCTGCTCGCCATCGTGCTGGCGACCGGCATGATCGTCGACGACGCCATCGTCGTGATCGAGAATATCCAGCGGCAACGCGGGCTGGGATTGCAACCGCTGGCCGCAGCCGTGGTCGGCACGAGGCAGGTTTTCTTCGCCGTGCTGGCGACGACGGCGACCTTGATCTCCGTCTTCCTGCCCATCGCCTTCCTGCCGAGCATGGCGGGGCGGCTGTTCACCGAGTTCGGAATCGTGCTGGCGATCGCCGTTGCAATCTCCTCTTTCGTCGCCCTGACGCTGTGCCCGATGCTCGCCTCGCGCCTGCCCGAGAGCGAAACGAAACTGCCGGCTCCGCTCGCCTGGATCGGCGGGATCCTGACCAAGGCCTACCGGCGGGTCCTGGAGTTTACCCTGCAGGCACGCCTGCTTGTCCTGGGCGGCATGGCGCTGGTGGCGCTGACCGCTATCGACATCTACCGGACCATCGACGAGGAACTGCTGCCGAAAGAGGACCGCGGCGCCATCATCATCATGATGCAAGGTCCGGACGGCGTCGGGCTGGACTATATGGACCGGCAGGCCGTCCAGGCGGAGGCCCTGCTGGAGCCCCTGCGCGAGCGCGGCGAGATCGAAAACGTCTTCTCGATCGTCGGGCGCTGGGACCTGAACCGCAACTATATCATCGCGCCGCTGACCGATTGGGGCGCCCGCCGCAGCCAGCTCGATATCGCCAAGAGCCTGCGCGGCCCGCTAAAAGCGATCCCGGGCGCGACCGCCCGCATCCGCACGCCGAACAGCCTCAATCTGCGGCGCGCCGGCGGCAAGCTGGAGTTCGCCCTGACCGGGTCCAACTACGCCGACATCGCGGCCGCGGCGGACACCTTCCTGGCGGCGATGCACGAAAGGGCGCCGCAGCTCGAAGATCCCGAAATCGAGTACCAACAGACCCAGCCGCAGCTGACCGTGCGGGTCGACCGGCGCAAGGCGGAAGACCTGAACGTTTCCGTCGACGCGATTTCCGCTACCTTGCGCGCAATGGTCGAGCGGCTCGAGGTCACCGAGCTCAACGTCAACGACCGCTCGATCCCGATTCTGTTGGAATCTGCCAGCGGCACCATCGACGACCCGCGCGACCTGCACAATCTGTTCGTCCGCGCCGGGAACGGGGAGCTGCTGCCGCTGTCCGCCTTCGTGACCCTGGAGGAAGCCGGCATCGCCGCGGAACTCGACCGCACCGGTCAGAAGCGCGCCATCGAGATCGATACCGGTCTACGCGACGGCACCTCGCTGCGCGAAGGCATGGCCGCCGTCGAAGCGCTGGCGAACGAGGTGCTGCCGGCGGGCATCGGCCTGCGGTTCATCAACGAAGCCGCGACCCTGGACGATACGTCCAATGAGGTCGCCATCACCTTCGGAATCGCCGTGCTGGTCGTGCTGCTGGTCCTCGCCGCACAGTTCGAGAGCGTGCTGAGCGCACTGGTCATCGTGCTGACCGTCCCGTTCGGCCTCGCCGCCGCGGTCTTCGCGTTGAAGCTGACCGGCACGACGCTCAATATCTACAGCCAGATCGGACTGGTCATGCTTGTCGGCTTGATGGCGAAGAACGGCATCCTGGTGGTCGAGTTCGCCGACCAGCTGCGCGACCGCGGGCGGTCCGTCGCCGAAGCGATCCGCGAGGCGGCGATGGTCCGATTGCGGCCGGTCATCATGACGATGCTGTCGACCGTGCTGGGCGCCTTGCCCCTGGTGCTGGCCAGCGGCGCGGGGGCGGAAGCGCGCCAGGCGATCGGCTGGGTCGTCTTCGGCGGCCTCGGCATCGCCACGGTCTTCACGCTGATTTTGATCCCGGTGATCTACAGCCTGCTGGCCCCGCTGGCCCGGCCACGCGCTCATGCCGGGGTGAGGCTGGACCGGGAATTGCGCGCCATGGCGGAGGCGGTGGCGGAGTAGACGCCTATCCGCGCTTCAAATCGGCCGGCGAAATCAGCACCTTGAACTGCTCGCACCAGATGACGACGCTGTCGAAACGGGTCAGGTCGATGCCCGCCGGAATGGCGTATTTCTGGCTACCCTTGAAGGCGCGCAACCGGCCGAGATCGACGAACATGGTTTGCGCCACATGCGAAGATTCCCGCACCATAGCCTTGGGCACCAGATAGACGTGGAATTTCGGCCCCGGCCCGACCTCAAAGTCCTTCTCCAGGAAGACCGTGTTCTCGTAAACGGTCACCCCGCCCTTGCCGTAGTGGATCGGGTCGGACGGGTTGGCGTGAACGAACATGCCCTTGGCGACAATTTTGGATCGCTCGCCCGCGCTCAACATCTCCGCCGCCTCGGGCGGTGGGAACACGTAGGGAAAGGCGAAGAACCCGGCCGCCACGCCGAACCCCGTGCCGAACACACCGCCGATCAGAAATATCACGATTCCGCGCCACATAGTCAGCCTCCCCATCTTTCGCGCATTAAGCTGTTTCGATTTCTTGCGCCGTCCACCAGGGAGTGTCCGGTGTCGGCGGATCGTGCCGCACCGGGGTGCTGTTGGACAGACTGAAATCCATATCGAGCCGCGCGTGGATTTTCACCGCGCGGTAGACACCGCCATGTCCGACGATCAAGATTGGTCCCGGCAGGCCCAACGCCTCGTTGATCGCGGTAAGGGACCGCGCCACGAAAGCGGCGTGCGGTTCCGCGCCTTCCAGAAATCCGCCGTTGCACCAATCCTCGTACCAGCCATCGTTGATCCGCCCTTCGCCGACACCCCAGTTGCATTCGATCTAGCCGTCCATCACGACGAGCGGCACCTTCAGCGTTCGATTGACGATTTCCGCTGTTTCACGGGCCCGATGCAGCGGGCTGCAGCAGACCGTGGCGATTCCGCAGTCGGCTAAAAGCCGTCCGGCGGCGTGCGTCTGCGCCCGCCCGGTTTCGTTCAACGGGATATCGACCTGTCCTTGCCGCCGGCGGTCGCGGTTCCAGTCGGTCTCGCCATGGCGCAGGTAATAAAACAGTGTCGGTGCGAGGATGTCCCTTTCGCCGTCCCGTACGGACGCTTGTGTCGCTTAGCGATTATGACATTATGAATTATAGAAGACCTGTTTGCGTGGCGATATGATGGTCACGAATCAATAGATCAGGCGAGGGAGGGCGCTCGAACCATGTCCGATAACGAACTATTTCCCGTACCCGAATCATTCGCGTCCGGCGCGCATGCGGATAACGACAAGTACCTCGAAATGTACCAGCGCTCGGTCGACGATCCGGATGGGTTCTGGGGCGAGCAGGGCAAGCGGATCGACTGGTTCTCGCCTTATACGAAGGTCAAGGACGTCTCCTACGACGCAGCCGATCTGCACGTGAAATGGTATTACGACGGCACCTTGAACGCCGCCTACAACTGCCTCGACCGGCATCTCGAGACGCGCGGCGACCAGACCGCGATCATCTGGGAGGGCGACGACCCGGCGGAGGACGCCTCCTTCACCTACCGCGAATTGCACGAGATGGTCTGCAAGTTCGCCAACGGCCTGAAGTCGATCGGCGCCAAGAAAGGCGACCGCATCACACTCTACATGCCGATGATCCCGGAAGCGGCCGTCGCGATGCTCGCCTGCGTGCGGATCGGCGCCGTCCATTCCATCGTGTTCGGCGGATTCTCGCCGGACGCGCTTGCCGGGCGCATCCACGATTGCGACTCCAACATCATCATCACCGCCGACGAGGGGCTGCGCGGCGGGCGGAAGATCCCGCTCAAGGCGAATACGGACGCGGCCCTGGAGTCGTGTCCCTCGATCGACAAATGCGTGGTCGTGCGCCGCACCGGTGCGGATACCGGTTGGAAGGATGGCCGCGACGTCTGGTTCCACGACCTGGTCGAAGCCGCGTCCGCCGATTGCCCAGCCGAAGTCATGGACGCCGAAGATCCGCTGTTCATCCTCTATACTTCGGGTTCGACAGGCACGCCGAAGGGCGTCATGCACACGACCGGCGGCTACATGGTCTACGCCGCGATGACCCACCAATACGTCTTCGATTATCACGACGGGGACGTCTATTGGTGCACCGCCGATGTCGGCTGGGTCACGGGTCACAGCTACATCATCTACGGGCCGCTCGCCAATGGCGCCACGACCCTGATGTTCGAAGGCGTGCCGAACTATCCCGATGCGAGCCGCCACTGGCAGGTCTGCGACAAGCACCAGGTGAACATCTACTACACCGCGCCGACGGCGATCCGCGCCCTGATGCGGGAAGGCGACGGCCCGGTGAAGAAAACGAGCCGCAGTTCGATCCGCCTGCTGGGTTCGGTCGGCGAACCGATCAACCCGGAAGCCTGGCTGTGGTACTACAACGTCGTCGGCGAGGGGCGCTGCCCGATCGTCGACACCTGGTGGCAGACCGAGACCGGCGGCATCCTGATCACGCCGCTGCCGGGCGCGACGGCGCTGAAGCCCGGATCGGCGACGCGGCCGTTCTTCGGCATTCAGCCGGCGCTGGTCGACGGGGACGGTAACCTGCTGGAGGGTGCCGCGTCGGGCAACCTCTGCATTCTCGACAGCTGGCCCGGCCAGATGCGCACGGTCTACGGCGATCATGATCGTTTCGTCGAAACCTACTTCAAGGCCTATCCCGGCATGTACTTTACCGGCGACGGCTGCCGCCGGGACGAGGACGGCTATTACTGGATCACGGGACGGGTCGACGACGTGCTGAACGTCTCCGGCCATCGGATGGGCACGGCCGAAGTCGAGTCCGCCCTGGTCGCCCACAATCAGGTCGCCGAAGCGGCCGTCGTCGGTTACCCGCACGACATCAAGGGTCAGGGCATCTACGCCTACGTGACCCTGAACCTCGGCGTCGACCCGACCGACGATTTGCGCAAGGAGCTGGTGCAATGGGTCCGCAAGGAAATCGGCCCCATCGCCACGCCGGACCTGCTGCAATGGGCGCCCGGCCTGCCGAAAACCCGTTCCGGCAAGATCATGCGCCGCATCCTGCGCAAGATCGCCGAGGACGATTTCGGCAATCTCGGCGACACCTCGACCCTGGCGGAGCCGGCCGTCGTCGACGATCTGGTGGAAAACCGCATGAATCGTTAAATCTCGCGGGCCGCCTGGGCCCGCTTCGAATATTCCGTACGACCCCGTTTGGCCAGCGCCGCCGGCGGGGTCGTTGCGTTTTGGCGAAGCTTGTTAACGATTGGTAATCTAATTCACGGTATTACGCGTATATTTCTATGTAATTTTCATTTTATCGTGCTATAAATTTATAATTTTTCTCATACCTGCTATATTTTAAATATTAAGTGAGGCATTCGTGGAAGAACAAGGCATCCGAATCGGGCAGGTCTCCCGGGTCTCCGGCGCGTTGATTTCCGGGGTCATCGAAGAAGACCGGGCGAGCGCCGCGGTGCAATTCGGCGCCTTGGTCAAAGTCCCCGCCACTGGCGCCGAGGTTTTCGGTTTGATCAACAATTTGCGCACGGAAACCGGTGCCGACGGGCGCGAGCGTCGGCTGTTCGATATCGAATTGTTGGGCGAAACCGTAAAGGACAGCCGGTTCGAGCGCGGCGTATCGATCTATCCGACCTTGGGCGCACCGGTCGTAAGCGTTCGTTCAGGCCGTGGAATCAGCGCGGGCGTTTCCATTCGCCCCGGCCGATTTTAGCGATTGAGGGTGCGTTTCCAATCCCGTCGCAGGGGCCGGAGCCAGACATCCTTTTTAGGCTTGTCGGACTGCCTG
>JAKZTB010000104.1:0-16509 GCA_047517345.1 Alphaproteobacteria bacterium | reverse complement strand
CCTAAACCGGAACCGCGATGGCCTCCGCTGTGGATAGCCGGCTTGCCTACGCCAGACTCTCGGCGGTCGCTACGGCAAGCCGCCTACCCACAGCTACCAGAGGCTCCAACAACTCCTACACCACGTCCTGGGACACGACCGTGCTGGCGCTTATCACCGAGGGCGGGACAGGCAAGTCGTTTCTGGTGTCGTGCTGGCTGGCGGAACTAATGTATGCGGAGCCAAAGTCCTATGCCGGGGCGCAGCGCATATTCACCTGGTCGTTCTATTCGCAAGGCTCCAAGGGACAAATTACGAGTTCGGAGGGGTTCTTCTCCGCCCTGCTGCGCAGTTTCGGCGAAGACCCCGAGGGTTACAATTCGTTGGGCCGGGCGGATGAGGCGCTGCGGCTGGTACGCCAGCAAGACATGATCCTGGTGCTGGACGGGGTGGAGCCGTTGCAGAACCCGCCGGGCCACAACGACGCGGGACGCTTTCACGACCGCACCATGGGCGACTTCCTCAACCGGCTGGCCGGCCAGCCCTGGCCGGGCCTCGTCATCGTCACTTCGCGACAGCGCCTGACGGAACTGGCGGCGGCGGAAGGTCAGGCGGTGTGTCATGTGAACTTGGAAAAATTGAAACCAGAAGACGGTGCCGCATTGCTCACCTCGCTTGGCGTCACCGGCCCGGAGGACGAAAAACAAAAGGCCGCACAGGAAATGGGCGGCCATGCTTTCGGCTTGGTGCTGCTGGGGCACTATCTGGTTGGCTTGACCGGCGACAGCGATATCACCAAGCGCGAACATGTGGCGCTGCTCGATGCCAACCTACCTGGCGCGGAAAAGGCCAAGGCCATGCTCCAGGCATACGCGGACTGGTTCGAGCCGGAACGTGCCGAGACCGCCATGCTGCATTTGCTCGGCCTGTTCGACCGGCCAGTGCCTTTGGACGCGCTGCAGGCACTGGTCGCAGAACCGGCGATTGCCGGATTCACGGAACCGTTCCACAGAGCGGATGCGCCGCCGCTCGCCATGGTGCTCAACCGTCTCGAAGCGCTAAAACTGATTACGCGACCCGACGTAGACATGGTCGACGGCCACCCGCTGGTGCGCGAACATTTCGGCGCGGTTCTCGAGAAAGAAAGCCCCGAGGCCTGGAAACTAGCCCATGCCCGCCTATTCGATTATTTCTGTGAAATTCCGGACGAGGATCAGCCTGAGGGCGAGGCCGGCCTCCTGCCACTTTACCAGTCTCTCCACCACGGCGTCGCAGCGGACCGCACCCAAGAGGCGCTGGACGATATTTAATTCCAGCGTATCTGCCGTCGTAATCAAGCATTTGGAGTTAAAAATCTCGGCCTGTTCAGCACTGATCTAGCCGCGCTTGCCGCCTTCTTCCCCAATGGTTGGCAGGCACCGACGCAAGAGGTAACCCGCGCAGACCAGGGATACCTACTAAGTGCGGCCGGCTTTCGTTTGCGGGCACTGGGTCGACTCAAGGAAGCGCAAAATACTTTTGAGCAACAGATTTCCTTGTGGATTGAGGACGATGAATACAAATTTGCCGCTATGGACAGTTACAATTTGAGCGAACTCTTGCTTAGGCGCGGAGAACTGCAATTTGCGCAGGCGCGAGCGAATGAAGCAGTCGGCTTCATTGACAGAACAGAGGAACATTTTATGCAATCCGCCTATCGCGCCGGGCATGCTAATGTGCTCGCCACCCAGGGCAATATTCGAGAGGCTGAGACGCTTTTCGAGGAGGCCGAGCAAAGGCAAGTACAAGTTGGCTTGGAGTTACCTTATCTCTACTCTGCGGCGGGATTCCAATATATCTCCTTCCTTCTCCGATCTGTCGCACCGTCAGCGTTTCCCAGTCTCGCCCAACGGGTGCAGGAGACACTGAAGATTGCCGAGCGAAACGACCATTTGCTCGACATCGGCCTTAACACCCTCAATCTTGCTCGTATCGCCGCACGAGCCGAAGATGAAACCGCACCCGCGCAATTCGATGCCGCCATCGCTATGTTGCGCAAGGCTGGAACGCTAGATTTGATCCCTCTCGGCTATCTCGCCCGCGCCGGTTTCCGGCGGGCGCAGGACGATCTCGCCGGGGTGTGGGACGATATCGAACAGGTCCGCTACATCGCCGAACCGTCGGGCATGCGGCTCTATCTCTGCGATGCGTTGATCGAGGAGGCTTGGCTGCATCATCTTGCCGGCGATGCGGCACAGTCGCGGGTGGCGTTCGAAAAGGCGCAGTCCGAGGTCGAGGATATGGGCTATCACTGGCAGGATCCGGAGATCGACAAGCTGCGCGACGCCCTCGGCTGAGCCGCCGCCCCGCCGCGCCCTACCGCGTCAGCAGCACGCCGTCCAGTTTCGCGCCGTTGAAGACCGTTCGCGTGCGGTTGACCGAGCGTAAATCCGCGTTGCACAAATTGGCGCCGGAGAGGTTGGCGCCGGTCAGGTCGGCGAAGCGGATGTCGCAGGCGGAGAGGTTGGTCGGCATGCTCCGCAGGGTCTCCTCGCCCTTGCCCGTTTTGAGGTCGATCGGCGTCAGGGTCGCCCCGGTCAGGGTCGCGTAGACCATATTTGCGCCGGACAGGTTGGTGCCGCTCAGATCGGTTTTCGCCAAATCGGCGCCGCTCAAATCCGCCCCCGACAGGTCGGACAGGCTGAGCTGCGCGCCGACCAGCGAGACGCCGCTCAGATTGGCGCCCTTCAGATTGACGCCGCTCAAAATCTGCCCGGTCAGGTCGAGCCGCCGCAAGTCCGCGTCGTGCAAATCCGCCGGCTTGCCCGTCTTGCCGTGGCTCTTGACCCATTCCTGATGCGACCGGATCTTCTCGGCGTACAGCTTGGTCTGATTGGCGTCGTGTACGGGAATGACCGCGTCGCCGATATTGGCGAAGGTGAAGGACGCGCCGTCGACGAAGGCGCTGGTCAGGTCGGCGCCGTCGAGATCGACCCCTTCCATGACCGCGTTCTTCAAATTCGCGCCCTTGAGGTTGCAGCCGCTCAGTTTCGACCCGCAGAGATCGGCGCCGCACAGGTTCGCGCCGCTCAGATCCGCACCGTTGAGGTTCGCGTCGCGCAGGCGGACGCCTTCCAGCATGGCGCCCTTCATGTCGGCGTTGGTCGCCGTGCAGCGGTCCATTTTCGCCTTGCGCAGATTGGTCCGCAGAGATTGGCGCCGTCGAGCGCGCAGGCGGTCAGGTCGCTGACGACGATCTGGCCGCCGTTGGGGCCGTCCGCCTTCATCAGCATGCCCTCGCGCAGATCCGCGCCGGCCAGGTTCGCCCGCCTCAGGTTGGTCGAGCGCAGTTTCGCGCCGCGCAGATCGGCGCCCTCCAGATTGGCGAAGTGGAAGTTGGCGCCGAACAGGTCGGACTCGCTCAGATCGGAGTCCTGCAGCTTGGCGCGCGTGAAGTCGGTGCCGGTTAGTTTGGCCCGGCTCAAATTCTTGCTTTGCAGGGAGGCGTTCTGCAGGTTCTGCAGTTTCTGCAGCGACAGGTTGGCGCGTTGCCCGCCCGAATTCTCGAGCCACAAGCCGTGCCGTTCGATCGCGTCGAGTATCTCTTGCGGGCGCATGGCGCAGAATTGCCTGAAATTAATGGAACCTTCCGTCAGTTTGAACGATCCGCGGTTAACATTCCGTTTATCCGCGTTTCGTTCGCAAACGCGGTGCGATGCCCCTTTAATAGGGTTCGCTAACGAAGATGAACGTCGTGCCGGTGACGAGCGGCGCACTGGCGCCGACGAACGAGACGTTGGCGTCCTTGACCTGGCGGCTGCCGGCGCGGCCCGACGCCTGCAGCGCGCCTTCGATGATGTGCCACAGCCCGTGGATGCGGCCGGTGCCGAGGCTGCCGCCGAAGGTGTTGAGCGGCAGGTCGCCGTCGAGTTCGATGCGGCCGTCCTGGATGAAGTCGAGCGCCTCGCCCTCGCCGCAGAAGCCGTAGGATTCCAGCCCGTAGATCACCGAGGCCGAAAACCCGTCATAGATCTGCGCCACTTGGACATCCTTGGGCGCGAAGCCGGAGCGCGCCCAGGTCAGCTTGGAAGAACTGCTGCCGCCCAACATGTAGTCGCTGAGGCTGCCGATGCGGCCCGCCACCTCGAAATGCAGCCGCTGGCCGTAGCCCGCGATATAGGCCGGTTGTGGTTTCAGGTCGCGGGCCCGGTCGGCGGCGGTCAGCACGATGGCGACCGCGCCCTGCACCGGGATGTCGCAATCGAACAGGCAGAAGGGGTAGGCGACCATGCGCGAGCTCAGATAGTCCTCGCGCGTCAACTCTGTGCCATGGAAATAGGCGTGCGGGTTGTGCTGGGTGTGGCGGCGCTGGGTGACGGCCAACGTGGCCATCTTTTCGCGGTCCTGGCCGTGCCGCTCCAGCCAGCGCGTATAGGCGACCGCCATGCCCTGGCCTGGGCCGCCGAAGCCGTAGGGTGCTGTGAACTGGGTCGCGCCTGCGGCGGTATCGCGCGGCAGGTTCTGGTAGGTGCCTTTCGGATTGTGCATCGCGCGCCACACCACGGCGTATTTGCAGACGCCGGCGAGCAGCGCGTTGACCGCCTGCTGCACCGCGCCGCCGATATTCACCGAGCCGACCTGCATATGCCAGCTTAGATGGGGCAGCTTCAGCATCGCCATCATGCAGTTGACCGAGACGACGGAGATGCCGTCGACCTCCGCATGGCCGGTCGCCGGCAGCTCCGGATAGGTCGACAGCCCGTCGATGTCCGCCATCTCCAGCCCGGAATCCGCGACCGCGCCCTTTACCGCCTCCAGCGCGTGCGCCGCCAGGGGAATGTCGGCCGAGCGCGAGACCTTGGAGTAGCCCACGCCGCTGACCGCGACCTTGCATCGGTTTTCCCACATGGGCCTACGCCTCCGCCTCGGCCAGCCGGAACTGCGGCAGGTTGATGTCGTCGTTGAGCGGCTCGAACACCACTTCGACCCTCCGCCCGACCTTGGCCTCGGTGTGCGGCACACCCAGCAGATTTCCGGCCATCAGCGCGCCCGGCGCACCGTCCAGCTCGACCACGATGCTGGCATAGGGCACGGCCGGCGCGAAGCGCTTGTCGCCTGTGTGGTGCATGTAGGTGTAAGCGTAGATCGTGCCCGTGCCGCCGACCGGCTCGAACTTCAGGTCGATGCCCATGCAGTTGAGGCAGGTCGGGTAGGGCGGGTGCTGGAAATGGCCGCAGCTCTGGCAGCGCTGCAGTTCCAATACGCCGCGCTTGGCCGCGTCCCAGAAGGGCTGCGTCCACTGGTCCGGGACCGGGATCGGCCGCGTCACCTCGCTCCAGTCGCTCATGCGCTTTGCCTCGTAAGTGTGCTTTGTGCGGCAAGCGTAGAATTTTTTCGCGCGCGGCGACAGGGGCGGGGATGTGGCGCGTGGCGCTGAAGTGCTAACGTCTCATGACCATCCGTCCACCAGGAGACCCGCCCCATGTCCGACGATCCCGCTGACGTTCTGATCATCGGTGCCGGCGCATCCGGCGCGGCGATGGCGTGGAGTCTGGCGGAGACGAAGATGCATATCGTCTGCCTGGAGCAGGGCGGCCTGATGAATCCGCTGCAGTACCCCAGCACCGGGCGCGACTGGGAGGCGCGCGCGCAGAGCGACATGGTGATCAACCCGAATTTGCGCGGCTTGGACTCCGATTACCCGATCAACGAAGACGACTCGCCGATCAAGGTTGCCAATTTCAACGGGGTCGGCGGGGGGACGGTGTTGTTCGCGGGGCACTTCCCGCGCTTCCACCCCTCGGACTTCCGGGTCAAGAGCCTGGACGGCGTCGGCGACGACTGGCCGATCGACTACGACACGCTGGTGCCGTTCTACGGCGAGAACGATCGCATGACCGGCGTCGCGGGGCTGGCCGGCGATCCGGCTTATCCTAGGGACAACGCGCACCGCCTGCCGCCGCTGCCGCTCGGCAAGTCGGGACAGATCCTGGCTAAGGGATTCAACAAGCTGGACTGGGCCTGGTGGCCAAGCGACACCGCCATCATCACCGACGATTACGACGGCCGCGCGCGCTGCATCAACCTCGGCGCGTGCCTTTCCGGTTGCGCCCAGGGGGCCAAAGGCAGCGCCGACGTGACCTATTGGCCGCACGCGCATGCGCGCCGGGGTCGAGCTGCGCACGCGTTGCCGGGTGCGCGAGATCACCGTCGGCGACGACGGCATGGCGACGGGCGCGATCTACTACGACGGCAATGGCGACGAGGTCGAAATCAAGGCGCATGTCGTGGTGATGGCCTGCAACGGCATCGGCACGCCGCGCCTGCTGCTCAATTCGACCTCGCCGCAGTTTCCCGACGGGCTGGCCATCAGCAGCGGGTTGGTCGGCAAGAACTTCATGTTCCACCCTTACGCCTGGATCCAGGGCGTGTTCGACGCGGAGACCGACGGCCATGCCGGACCGACCAAGCTGATGCGCAGCCAGCAATTTTACGAGACCGCCGGCGACCGCAATTTCGTGCGCGGCTACACCTTCGAAATCTCCCGCGGCATGCCGCCGGTGCGTACCGCGCAGACCGGCATGCGGCACGGCCGCATCCCGTGGGGCGACGGTCATCACAAGGCGTTCCGAAAGATGTTCAACCACGTCACTGGCATGGTCGCGGTCTGCGAGGACTTGCCGGAGGAACACAACCGGGTGACCCTCGATCCCGAATTGACGGACGGCGACGGCATCCCCGCGCCGAAGATCAACTACACGCTGAGCGACAACAGCCGCAAAATGCTGGACCACGCCGTCGCGCGGGCGAGCGATATCCTCGAAGCCTCGGGCGCGACGGACATCTTGTCGGAATCGCCGATCCGCTTTGGCGGCTGGCACCTGATGGGCACCGCCCGCATGGGCACTGACCCGGAGCGCTCGGTGGTCAACGAATGGGGTCGCAGCCACGACGTGCGGAATCTGTTCATCGTCGACGGCAGCATCTTCGTGACCAGCGCCGGCGTGAACCCGACCAGCACGATCCAGGCGCTGGCGCTCTACGTCGCCGACCAGATGAAGAGTCGGCTCGCCAACCTGTTCGATTGAGGGGAGGGACGATATGAGCGACGGAACGAAAAATCCCTTCAGCGAAGACGAGCGGCGGACGCTCGCCGCCGTGGCTGACATGGTCGTCCCGGCGAGCGACGAATACGGCGTCCCCGGCGCCGGCGACCCGGCGATCGTCGACAACATCCTGACGGATGCCACGCGTCGCCCAGAACAACTCTCGGCGGCCCTGGCGGCGCTGGATGAATTGGCGCAGGAAAGCCAGGGCGCTGCCTTCGCCGACCTGTCGGCAAAACAACGGGATGCGGCGACGGCCGCCTTCCGCGAGACCCACAAGGGCCACGCCAACCTGGTCGCCAACCTGACGGTGCAGGGCTACTACCGCGACGACCGCGTCATGCGAGCCCTCGGCATTGACCCTCGCCCGCCGCATCCCGACGGTTATGAGGTCGAACAGGGCGACTGGTCGCTGCTCGATCCGGTGCGGAAGAAGCCGGCGTTCTATCGCGCGGTGAAGTGACGTCGGGTCAATACGGCCGATCCCCCGCAATCTGGATCCGCCGCATCACCCGCTTGGTGTCGTGCACGTCGTCGACGGCGATGTGTTTGGTGCAGCGGTTGTCCCAAAACGCCACGGAGCCCTTGCGCCAGCGGAAGTGGCAGGTGAATTCCGGCCGGTGACCCCAATCCATCAGCCAGTCGAGCAGCGGCCGGCTTTCTTCCTCCGTCCAGCCGTCGAAACCGACCGTGTAGGAATGGTTGACGTAGAGGCATTTGCGGCCGGTCTCGGGATGGGTGCGGACGACCGGGTGCGCGCTTTTGGTTTCGGTCCAGTCGGGGCCGGTGCGCGACTTGGTGCTGCGGTTGTCGCTGCGTTCCGCGGCACCGGGGCCGGCGACCATGCGGTCGGAATGGACCGCCTTGAGGTTGGCCAGCATCGCCTTCATGCCGTCCGACAGGGCGTCGTAGGCGCGGTACTGATTGGCGAAAAGCGTGTCGCCGCCATAGTCCGGCACCTCCAGCGCGATCAGGATGGCGCCCATCGGCGGCGCTTCGACCATTGCGGTGTCGGAGTGCCTATCCTCGCCGACGATGCGGGTGTCGCCGGGCTCGCGCACGATGACGACTACGTCCGGGTCGTCGGAGATCAGGAAGGGATGGTGGACGATATCGCCGAACCGCCGCGCCAGGCGCTTGTGCGCCGGCGTGTCGAAATCCTGGTCGCGAAAGAAAACGACGCCGTGGTCGAGAAGCGCCTGGCGGATCGCCTGGATCGCGTCGTCGCCGAGGTCGGCGCCGAGGTCGACGCCGAGGTCGACGCCGGACAGTTCGGCGCCGAGCGCGCCGGATATCGGGGTGACGGTAAGGGCGGATTTCATGTCGTGCTTCGTGTCAGCGTGGCGGTGCTGGCATTTTGGCGCTTCGCGCCCGCGCGGACAACCGGTAGCGTCCGTCAACCGGCTACCGCACTAAGCCGGAACTCAACGGCCCGAAAATCGTGTAAACTGTGGTTTAAGGTTCAATATACCGAAAACAGGGACCATCGTTCCGACGAACTGCAGGACCATGCCGTGACAGTAGATGTCCCATACCTTGAGTGGGAATTCGCAAGTTTGGCGGAGAGCGATCCCGCCGTCTCGCGGTTTCTGGAAGAGGCGGCTTACGAGGGTTTCGGTTTATGGGATCTAACCAGCCCCGATGCCGTGTGGTTCAACGCCAGGTTCACCCCGTTGCTGGACTACGGTCCGGTCGGCGGACGGCAGGCGATCTCCGATTGGCGCACTTTACTCCATCCCGACGACCTTTGGCTCGCCGAACAGTCCATTGCGAAACAGCGCGAAACTCCGGCCGGTTCGTTCGATCGTATCCTGCGCTTTCGCCGCCGTGGCGGCTCGTTGGCGTGGCTTCGATGCCGCGGGCTGCCGATCGGGGACGTGTCGGGTGATGTTGCTCGCCTGTTGGTCGGGTTCAATGATATGACGCGCCTGTTGGCGGCACAAGACGTTGTCACGCGAGCACCTAAATCGTTCGTGGCGCGCGAAACCACGGGGCCGCTTCGGGCCTTGGAGGCGATTGAAACCCGGTTCCGCAAATTCGCCGAGATCGCGACGGACTGGTACTGGGAGACGGACGCCGACCTGCGCTTCACATTCGTGTCGCGGAATGTCGAGGAACTCGGAATCACGCAGCAAAGTCTTATCGGCAAGACCTTGGCCGATGTTCGTCACGATAACCGCGATCTGGGCGATCTGGCGGTAGAAATGGCGGCCCACCAGGCGCGTAAGGCGTATCGCGCCATCGAACGCCGCTCGACGGTCAATCCGCGCTTTTGGCTCAGCGTCAGCGCCGATCCGCAATTCGACGAAGCCGGATCGTTCACCGGCTATTGCGGCGTCACGACCGATATCACCGAGCGCAAAATAGCCGAGGCGGAATTGCGCATCAACGAGACACTGTTGCGGTCGGTTATCGACAATCTTCCCGCCGGCCTTCTGGTAAAGGATCTGGAAGGACAGGTTACGCTTGCCAACAAGACGTTCCAGCAATGGTACGGGGTTACCGCCGATAAAATCTTGGGCACGGCGCATACGGGCCTGTACGGCGAAATTGCCAGCGACGCCAGCGTGATCGACGAGCAAGAAGAGTATGTCATTAAGACCGGTAAGACGATTGGCCGCGAGACGGTCCGCAGATTGGCGGACGGCGAGGATCACCATCTTTCGATCAACAAGTACCCCATCCGGGACGCGGACGGCGCCGTTAGCGGGGTGGTGTCGGTTAGCGTCGACCTGACCGAACAGGTGAATATCAGCCAAGCTTTGGCGGAGAGCAAATCGCGGTTCCGCGAATTTGCCGAGATCGCCTCCGACTGGTTGTGGGAATTGGACGAGAAGTTCCGGTTTTCCTACGTTTCGAGCCGTTATACCGATCTCACCGGCATCGACGTGTCCGAGATTCTGGGCAAAACGCGGCAGGAGCTTTCGGTGGATAGTATCTCCGGTGAGGCCTGGCAGGGGCATATCGACGATTTGGAAATTCGCAGGTCTTTCCGGGATTTTCGCTATATCGGCCGGCGTCCGGACGGCAGCACCATGGCTTGCAGCGTCAGCGGCAATCCCTATTTCGATGCGTCCGGACAATTCCGCGGCTACCGCGGGACAACGACGGATGTCACCAAAAACGAAGAATTGAATCGGATGAAGAACGAGTTCCTGTCGACCGCCAGCCACGAACTTCGAACGCCGCTTACCTCGATCCACGGGTCGCTCCGCTTGATTGCCGGGGGCGCGCTCGGCGACGTGCCGCCCGAACTCAAGCAGATGATCGATATCGCTGCCAAGAACAGCGAGCACTTGGTCTTGCTCGTCAACGATCTGCTGGACCTGCAGCGTATCGAGTCGGGGACGATCAAGTACCGGCTGGCGCCGATCGACCTAAATGAGCTGGTGATCCAGGCGATCGAGACCAACCGTGCCTACGCCGATCAATTCGAAGTCGGTCTGAGGGTAAAACACGCGGAGCCGGATGCCTGGGTCGAGGGCGACAGCGACCGGCTGAACCAAGTGTTGGCGAACCTGTTCTCGAACGCGATCAAGTTTTCGCCGGAGGGCAAGACGGTGGATGTTTCCGTGGTGCGGCACGGTGCGCTGCTGCGCGTCGAAATCGCCGACGAAGGTCCTGGCGTCCCGGAGGCGTTTCGCGAGAGTCTATTCGAGAAGTTCACGCAGGCCGATGGGTCGGACAACCGGAAAATCAACGGCACCGGCCTCGGCCTCAGCATTTCCAAGGCGATCGTCGACGAGCATGGCGGGCTTATCGATTTCGTGTCGTCGGAAGGTCAGGGAAGCAAGTTCTATTTCGACTTGCCGGCGATCGACAAGCCGACCGCAACGCCGGATCCTCAGCACGCAGCCGGCCAATAGGCCGGCCGAATTCGGTATCGTAAATTTTTGTGGGATCAGCCGTAGTAGAGCTGCGCGAATATCGACAAGGTGCCGAAGAAGCCGAGAAACATTCCGATGGTGATTGGCCAGACTGAAGAATAATGCATTTGTGTGCCCCGTGTAATTGTTTCTGCGTTTCGTAGGCATTGAATACGCGGTTCTCACCAATCAAAAATCACCCGTTTGGTGTATATAATTGCGATAGTTTCGAAGGCGATTTACCGGGATAACGCCGGTTGAGCGAGCCGCAGCGGCTCGCTACACTTTTCGCTCGATACACCGGCTACCGAAGGAGAACACTGATGGCGAGCCATGCGACCGGGGATGGCGGTATCCCGCCGCGCGACGCAAAGGAACGCGGGCTGACGCGGATCATGACCTTGGGTGGGGCGTACGGCACCCGCAACTACACGGTCAAGGATTTGCGCGACCAGAAAGGCAAGCGGGTCCTGGTCGAGACGCTGCCCTTCTCGCCGGAGGAAGCCGCCGCCGCCGAGGAGGCCGGCATCGACACGATGAAGGTCCGCTTCGACCCCAAGCAGCCGGAGCCGGCGGCCGCGATCCGCCAGGCCGCGCCGAATACTTTCATGGCCTTCTCCGTGCCGCTCGTCGCCGCGACCAGCCCAGAAGAGGCGGTGCGCCTCGGTTACGACGCGATGGCGGTCGGCGCGGACGCGATCATGTGCCAATGGAGCCCACGCTTCATCGCCGCAGCGGCCGAGGCTGGCATCCCGGTGCAAGGGCATGCGGGGCTGGTGCCGCGCAAGAGCACCTGGACCGGCGGCCTGCGCGCCGTCGGTAAGAACCTGGACGAGGCGATGTGGGTCTACAGATCGATCAAGGAATTGGAATCTGCCGGCGCCTATGCGGTCGAAGTCGAGGTCATCCCCGAGGAACTGCTGGCGGAGATCAGCAAGCGCACAACCTTGATGACCTCGTCGATCGGAGCCGGCAGCGGCGGCGATATTCAGTTCCTATTCGCCGAAGACATCCTCGGCAACAACCCGCCACCCTATCCGCGCCACTCCAAGCAATACCGCGAGATTTACAAGCTGAAACAGGCAATGCAAGAGGAACGGATTGCCGGATTCAAGGAATTTGTCGACGACGTCCGGCAAAACCGGTTCCCGGCGAAGGAACACGTTATACGTGCGTCAGGGACCCTGATCGGCGACTTCGTCGCGGCTGTCGAGAAGGAGAGCTGAACCGCCGAATGATACACCTAAAGATTGTAATCCGTGCTTGCATGCGAACAAAAGCGTTAACAAATTCTTTGCATCGATTCGATATATTTTTGTCTTCATGCATTACTTCATGCGAACTTCCGGAAACCTTTGCGCGAATATAGAGGCGGTAAAGTGTCGAGCATCCCGCGCACCCGTCAGAGGCCGCTGAAAGTCTACGTTTTGGTTGGTGCGCTGCTCATGGCGGCGCCACTGGTATTTGCGTACTGGTCGATTACAGAACACCGTGCCGAGCGTCTTGCGGCGAACTTGGATCGCGCCGAGAGCGTCGCATTGTTCTTCGAAAAAAACGTCGCACAACAATTTAATTACGGCGATAGCTATATTCGGTCCCTTCGAAGGACCTACCTCTTTGAGGGCGGTCTCGAAGCGGTAAAGAAGTATATGGCGGCTGTGCCGCTCGATAAAACGGTCGTATCGCACGCTACGGTTATCGGACCCGATGGGACGCCGCTGTTCGTTTCGGGACACAAGATCAAGCCTGGCAGCACCGCAAAAGACCGCGAATATTTCAAAACCCAGAAGTCGGCCACGGAAGACGATTTGTTGATTTCGAAGCCCCGCAAGGGCCGCAATACCGGTAAGGTGACGATTCGCCTGGTACGCCGAATAACCCTTCCCAGCGGCGCATTCGGGGGCGTGGTGTTCGCGGCCATGGAGGTCAAAACGTTTACCGCGTTTCTGAAGGCGCATCACCTAGGACCGGACAGCACCGCAGCGCTTGTCGGTACGGACAAGGTTCTGCGGGCGCGGTCGAATTACGGTAAAGGCGGGGTCGCCCAAATTCTGGATGATTCTGTTTTGTGGGACCGATTGAAGCAGGGCGAAGCGGGCATTTTCCGGGAAGCGAGCGTGATCGACGGCGTGGAACGGCACTACGCCTACAGGCAACTGAAACGCTACCCCATGGTCGTCATGATCGGCGTGTCTAACAAAGCCGTTGCGCAATGGGATGAAAAAGCCTCGCAACAAGCTGCGATCGCCGCCCTGTTGTCGCTGATCGCGATCAGCGGTGTATTTTTGTATTGGCGCAAGGGTTCCCTTGGCGTGCAACTGGAAAACGAAGTCGAACGGCAAACCGAGGCCCTGCGCGGCGAGATCGCTGAACGCGAGAAAAGCGACCAGCGGTTCCGGCACTTTTCCGAGGCGAGCGCCGACCGGTTCTGGGAAATGGACGAAAATCTCCGCTTCTCGTTCTTTTCCGACCGGTTCGAAGAGGTCACCGGTGTACCGCCGGCGATGCTGCTGGGCAAGACACGCGAGGAAACGGGTGTGCCTGACGTCGACCCCGACGTTTGGCGCGAGCAGTTGGACGATCTCGCGGCGCATCGGCTGTTTCGCGGTTTCGAACATCCACGTACCATGCCGGACGGCAGTGTCGTTCATCTCTCGATTAACGGTGTGCCGGTATACGGGGAAGAGGGACGCTTTCTCGGTTATCGCGGCACGGGTTCGGAAATTACGGATCGGATAAACGCCGAGGCGGCGTTGCGCCGCGCCCGTGACGACCTTGAACGCGCGATGGAAGTTAGAACGGCCGAGTTGCAGACAAGCCGCAGGCGGTTCGAAGACTTCGCCGAAACGACGGCCGACTGGTTTTGGGAGACGGACGAAGAACTTCGTTTCACCTATGTTTCTAAAAACGTAGAGCACGCCCTTGGGATACCGGCCGAATTGCACTACGGGAAGACCCATGAGAACATCATCGATCCGGAAATCGATCTGGACTTGTGGACGGAACACCTCGATACGCTCGTCGCGAGGAAGCCGTTCCGCGATTTTACGTTTTGCAGAAGGGGCGCCGACGCAGAACAGAGATGGGTTCGCACCAGCGGCAAACCCGTTTACGACGCCGACGGCGCATTTCGGGGCTACCACGGCACCGGGACGGATGTTACCACGAGCGTGCGGCGCGAAGTCGCGCTTCAGGAGAGCGAAAAGAATCTTCGGGAAATCCTTGAGAAAAGCCCGGTTGGCGTTGCGATCATCAAGTATGCCGAAGAAAACGGTCGCCTCCTGCGAAAGCGCCTTTTCGTCAATGACGCTCTCGTGAAAATGTTCGGGTACGGTTCCCCGGAAGCGATGATGGCTGGCGGCGATGCCTACATCGGATCGTGGGTCGATCCAGCTCAGTTAGAGTCGTTCAACGAAAGAATTAAGGCCGGCGATAACGTGGTTGATTTCCAAGCGGAAAAGCGCCGCCTGGACCGTACCGAATGGGTCGTCTCGATCGATACGCGCTCGGTGCTGTTCGACAATCAAAACTGCGTCATGGTCTGGCACCACGATATCACCGAGCGTGTGCGGGCCGAGCGAGCGCTTGTGGAGTCCGTTGAGCAACACCGCGTGGTAACCGATTCCCTGCCGGTGTCGATTATTTATATCGGCGTCGATGAGCGCTACCGATTCGTCAACGAGACGGCGGCGCATTGGTTTGCACGCGAGCGGTCCGAGCTGATCGGTCGAACGATCGAGGAGGTTCATCCCGCCGATTATCTTCGCTTTAAACCGTATATCGACAGAGTCATCGGCGGCGAATCTTTCACTTATGAGGACACCATTACATATGGGGATGGCGTTACCCGCGACGTCCAAATAATTTATGTGCCGCACATTTCCGCGACGCGGGAGGTGGTCGGTTACTTCGCGCTCGTAGAAGACATTACCGACCGCAAACAAGCCGAAGCGGCGCTGCATCAGGCGCAGAAGATGGAAGCGGTTGGACAATTGACCGGCGGCGTGGCGTACGACTTCAACAATCTGCTCGGCGTCATCGTTGCCAATCTCGATTTCCTCGCCGAGGATTTGGTGGACGATGCCGAGAAGCTGTCCATGATCGAATCCGCGATCCAGGCGGCGGAGAACGGTGCTACCCTCAACCGGCAATTGCTCGCGTTCTCTCGCAAGCAGGCGTTGCAGACCGACATCGTCGACCTCAGCGACCACGTGCATGGCATGTCGGAAATGCTGAGCCGTACGCTCGGCGAGACGATATCGATTCAAACCGTCGCGCCATCCGATTTAAGAAAGGTGGAGGTCGATTCTCGGCAGCTCGAAACGGCGCTGCTCAACCTTGCGGTCAATGCGCGCCATGCCATGCCCGACGGCGGCCAATTGACTATCGAAACCGTGAATGTCGAATTTGGAGAAAGGTATGCGGAAGAGCATGACGACCTGAAGCCGGGCGTCTATGCGATGCTGGCGGTCTCCGACACCGGTACGGGTATGCCGCCGGAGGTCCTCGAACATGTCTTCGAACCCTTTTTCACGACCAAGGATGTCGGGC
Organism: Alphaproteobacteria bacterium; assembly: GCA_047517345.1. Classification (GTDB taxonomy): domain Bacteria; phylum Pseudomonadota; class Alphaproteobacteria; order UBA8366. The sequence continues at coordinate 1,028 of JAKZTB010000104.1, read as the reverse complement.
AAGGCAGCGGGCTCGGGCTCAGCATGGTTTTCGGATTCGTAAAGCAATCCGGCGGCCACGTATCGATTTACAGCGAGGAAGGCGAAGGGACGACGGTCAAACTGTATTTCCCGGTCTCGGACACGACGGAGGCGGCGCGGGAGATGCCCGCACAGGAGGCGTTGCCGCATGGATCGGGCCAAACCGTCCTCATCGTCGAAGACGACGAAAACTTGAGAAAAGTCGCGGTCAGAACAGTTTCCAGTCTCGGCTATCAGGTGATCGCCGTACCCGACGGTCTGGCCGCGCTCGCGAAACTGGACGAGGGCGCGAAGGTCGATCTGCTGTTTACCGACGTCGTGCTGCCGCATGGCATGAACGGCGTCGAACTCGGCAAAGCCGCATCGAAGCGGCACCCTGGACCCACCGTGCTTTATACATCGGGATATACGGAAAACGCGATCAATCGCAACGGCGTCCACGACGAAGACATCGAGCTTCTCGACAAGCCGTATCGGCGAACGGAATTGGCGCATTTGCTGCGTAAGGTCATGGACCACCGCTGACGTTTTACGGAAAACGCTGCAAACCCTACTCGCTATGAGAATCCGGACTTTTAGGTCGTAACGCTAAATAGGCTCGTTACGGAAAGGAGGTTCGATGCGCGCTGAAGGTTCTGAACGGCTTGTTCGAAGTTTGCCGCCGTTGCGCTCGAAACGGTGCCGGAAGCGACCAATGTCGGCGAGAATATCGGCAGCCCTGTAGTGCGTGGAAACGCCAGGCTTTGCGCGCTTTGGCCGCTTACGAGCACTGCATTGCCCGTGGTGGTCGGTGCCGAACGAATTACCTCGGTCTCCGACGAACCCGTCGACGAGTTCCGCGCAAACAAAAAGGGCGCGCCGAATACACTAACAGCCCGTTGAAAAAGGCGCTATTGACCGGGTTTCACTCGACGGCGAAACATAACGCGACGAAGGCGGTTTCGCCATCCTCCGAGACGATGAGGACCATCTGAGCGACCAGAACGGCTCCAGCTGGCGCAATAAGCA
>JAKZTB010000103.1:0-3097 GCA_047517345.1 Alphaproteobacteria bacterium | reverse complement strand
TGTAGATCGACGGCCGCGACAGGCCAACACGGCGGCACACTTCACGCACGCTCAAAAGGATCAGTTCATTGGGGTTTTCAGACACAGCCATGGCGCTCACTCGGTTTGGAGAGCGCGCCTTGGCCCCAGGCGGAATAGCGGCGTCGCGGATATTTATACTAGGATCCGTTCTTACTTTGTACTCCGCCGTCTATGGTCGTGTCAAGCGTGCAATTGTCGTTAAGCGGCCAGAAAATCAGCCCATGATTCCATCAGGTTCCGGCGCCGCTCGAACAAATCAGTCCGGCGGTAAGCGGCCTCGACGCGATCCGAATTGACGTGCGCCAAGGCAAGTTCACAAACCTCGCGCGGTGCGTCGGAACACTCCGCTGACCAATCTCGAAAACTTGAACGGAATCCGTGTGGTACGGCATTTATCTCGAGGTCTCGGAGAAGTTTAGAAAACGTATTGTCCGAAATGGCGCCCCCGCGCAACGCGGGGAAAATCAGCCCGGACCCATCCGAGAGTGACTTGGCTTCTGCTAGGATTACAAGCGCCCGACCGGGCAACGGCACGCGATGGTCTCGTTTCGCCTTCATGCGCTCGCCTGGAACCGTCCAAGTTGCCGCATGCAAATCCACCTCAACCCACTTGGCAAACCGTATTTCACCTGACCGGCAAGCCGTCAGTACCAGAAATTCGAAAGCTAGGACTGTTGCGCGATATGCGTTGGACGTTCGCACCTTGTCGAGTGCAGCTCCAACTTCCGCAAATGGCAGCGCCCTTTGGTGTTGCCGGACCGCACCGTTCTTGGGCAGTGCAGCGGCAATGGCGTCGCCGGCGGGATTGTCGTCGCGGTAGCCCTGCGCGATCGACCACTTCATCACCGCCCCGATCCGCTGGCGGACGCGCCTCATGGTCTCATGCTTCGCCTGCCAATATGGTAACAGGACGGCCATCACGTCAGCCGTCGTTATCTGGTCAACTCGTTTCCGGCCAAGCCGGGGCATGGCATAGTCGCGGAGTGATGCGCGCCATTGATTTTCGGATTTTCCGGCATCTTTCCAACCTTCGCGGTGAATGCCGATCACGATGTCCACCGCCACCGCGAAGTTCGGCACGTCCGCACGCTTGGCCGCAAGCGGATCGCCGCCCGTCCGGGCAACCTTTCGATTTGCCTGGGCGACCGCTCGCGCCTCGGTAAGCGTTGTCCACCGCGTAGAGCCGAGTCCGATATCGTGCCGCCTGCCGTTAATGGTGAGACGTTGGACGTAGGACTTGCGCCCGCTCGGTTTGACGAGCAGGATTAGGCCCGCGTCGCCGTCGTAGAATCGTCCTGGCTCGGCGACGGTCTCAACGAATTTCGCTGACAGCTGTTTCATGGAATGCCCCTGTTCCCACGGCTGCGATGCAGATGGCGGACAAGAGGAAATCGAACAACTGGACCCCCGCTTGTTCCCACGGACACCCAAATATCATGGGTTACGGAGAGAGACAAGAAAATACGTTAACCATCTGATATTATTATCTATCAAAGACAGTCAGAGACATCCATAAACTACGTTGGTACGGTCACCCCATCCGCCAATTCGAGAGTTCTTCCCATTGGATGGCCGTTGTTTAACTGCGCCACCGGGCGAGGCAACACAATCCAACCGGTTCGACTCAATTTATAATAGCAAGACTCTCGGGCTCACTGGCAGTCGTTACGGCAAGCTTGGCGCTGACGATATTCATTCCGCGATATTGTAGAGCGTAGCCCTGATCGTCGATACGGCTCTCGCTGAGGATCTAGAAATAGTGGGCGCGGCTGGCGAGGTCGGCAATTCGATTCGATATTATTAGTCCAGATCGTCGACGAATGCGCCGGCTTGGGACGCGGGTTCTTGCTCGCCAATTGGCAAATCGGTTTGTGTGGCAAGCGGTGCGGTCAAAGTCATCGTAACGAGGCAAATTTTCGCCAAGCCGGAAAAAAGTGCATGGCGAAGGCGATTGGCGAATGAAAGCTCGTAATCATCCGGCGATCGCTCATCGTCGGACCCATCAGATCGATCTGAATCCGCGTCGAGGTCGAAATAATATAGATATTCCGGCACCATAGCGCTGCTCTTTGTCATAAGTCCTTGGCCGATTTCCGTCGATAGATCATTGTTCGATTAAATTTAGGCTCATTTAGTTAAAATTTTATGTAAATGTAAATATATTTTATTCGCCTTTTATGGATGTGATGTCCGTCACAGAGTGAATATCTTGCGAAAACGCGTTCTCGTGAGAGAAGGGCAAAGCTCGTGCCGTTGACGCACCATTCAAATACGGTAGTCGTAATTAAGCAGCGTCTATAGTGAAGAACGCACAGGCGAGTCGGTACCGGTGCTATTTAAACGCCATAATTTCAATCAATTAACAGTCGATCGCACGACTATCGATCTTTGATCCAGGAATAGGCGAAATAGAGGGCAGCGGCGATAATGATGGCGAGGCCGAAAAGCGTCGGCTGGTAGGGACCCTCGCGAAAGATATAACGAAAATATTCGATGCCGCCCGCAATGCAGAAGGCAATCACATAAAGCCGGCGTTTCTCGGCGCCGGTCGGGCCCTTCTTTTCTTTGTCCATCGAAAAACTCGCCACCAATGCCGTGTTTCTGTTAGCACGGCACAGCCAAACCGCAAACAAAAACAGCGTCTCCGAACGAAGCCGCCGTAATTACGTAAACTGGCGTTTGGTGAGTGCTACCGCATACGGTGGCGCCTTGCAGCTGCGAGACCCGCAATCCCGATTACGAATAAGCCTGCTACCGTGGGTTCAACAACATCGACAGCGCTTCCGGTATAGGCAAGATCGATACCGACGCCGTTTACGCCATACAATGCGCCCACGATTGCGTTACACGCGTCGTCCGTGCCTTCGAGGCAGACGGTCGTCGAATCTTGGCCGCTGTGCCCGGCTGTATAGCCCCACAGAAACGTACCGACGTCGCCGCTGCCATCCGTCGCGTTGCCGATCTTGTCGACCGAAGTGTAAGCGTTCGTTCAGGCCGTGGAATGGGTCCCGTCAAGCGTATCTCCCACGTTGAGGCGAGGCCCCACAAGGTGCTGTCTTTCTGCTGGTAACGCGAT
>JAKZTB010000102.1:0-10867 GCA_047517345.1 Alphaproteobacteria bacterium | reverse complement strand
GCGGTTGTCGGCAGTCCACATGGGGCACCTCAAGAGTAAATTCACCACCCCAGAGAATCACAGCTGATTCAGCTCTTCAAGAGGGGGCGCCGGATAACCGATTCATCCGACTCATAAAGTCCCCGGACGGACACTTAGGGTGTAGATATACGGGGTGTTTCACATGGTTATCGAAGGCAAGCTCGCCGACTACTTCATGGATCCCAAGAATGGCGCCAATCGCGGCGCCGGTGTCTTCGCGCTGCTTTTCTGCTCGCCGCTGTTGGCGATGATCGCGCTCGCCATAAAGCTCGGCAACGGAGGTCCCGCGTTTTCGGCTGAAACGCGCCAAACCAACCGCGCAGGCGCGTACAAGGCGTGGCGGTTCCGGACATCGCATGGCGACGACCGCACCGGTTTCGGGATATTTCTGTGCCAATCCCGTCTGGAACTGCTGCCGCAACTCATAAACGTCGTTCGCGGCGACATCTCGATCGCGAGTGCCTTGGACTAAAGCAAAATTCGTCGTCAAGTTCGCCAGGCGACCAATCCCCGGCCCGCAAACGGGCGGGCGCGGGGATTAGACAGAACTTGATTCCACTGACATTCAGGCCTTCACCAAAAACTATCCCCACGCACTGCGGAGGCGTCTCGCGGAGGCGTCTGCCGGCTTACTGCTGGTAATCCTGAAACAGCTTGCCGTCCTGCGGTCCGAGGGCCGTCATTTGGCATGCGCCCAGGCCCAGGACGGCAGTAAATAGGACAATCAGGAGTGTTGATTTCGCACGAAGGATCTGCATGGCAAATTGCCTTTGAATCGGTGTTGCAAGACGTGGTCGGTACCAACCCCCCGGTCGATCCGTCCCCGGCGTTAAACCCTCGCCGCTGGAGCACATTGAATCTGACGCTTTTTTGGTGATTGCGAAAGCGTTGGTCGGTTCACTTGAATGCACATGATCGTGTGTCGGCGTGACCTTCGGGTTCGTTCGCGGAACCCGTTACCTACAGCGTAGGATGGTACTTCTATTTGGCAGAAACGTGCTCTGGTTCAAACCGCTTCGGCGGCAATCGGACGTTCGTGCAATTCGTGCAAGCGCGGTTGAACCTCTTTGGCGAACATCGTCAGGTTGGAAACCGTTTCCGTATGGGAGAGATGACCGCCCTGTCCCATCATCAGAAGGTGCCCGAAACCGCCGGTGAAATCGTAGAACTGGGCGATCTGCTCGTAGACCTGGTCCGGTGTGCCGGCGAAAACGCTGCACGCGTCCACGAAATCTTCGATTTTTGCCGTTTTCTGGTCGATTTTCCGGCCGTCCGGCGTCAACAAGGGTCGGCCCGCATTAGGACCCGCCTTGAGCGAGGCGACTTCCGCGGGGATTTTTCTGTACCCGGGCGGATTGGAGAATTCCTTGGCCACGATCGGGCTGGTGCGGAAATAGTCGGCGATCTGGTCGGCGCGGCGTAGCCCTTCCGCTTCCGTATCGCCGACCCCGACGATGCCGCAATAGGCGAAGCGGTCGACACTCGGCGTCCAGCCGGCTGCGGCGGCATGTTCGCGGTAGGCGCTGAACAGATCCCGGGCGACGACGCCGGACAGCAAAGTCGCAACGGTATAGCGGTGGTCGGCGATGCGCGGCGCGCTGGTCGCACTCGTCGCGGTGATCCAGATCGGCGGATGCGGGTCCTGATACGGGCGTGGCCAGACATTCACCTTGCGGTAGTGGTAGTTTTCGCTTTCCCAGCTGAATGGTCCGTCGGTCGTCGTCAGCGCCTTGAGGATCAGGTCGCGCGCTTCCCAGAAACGTTCCATCTGTCCCACGGGTTGGGCATTGGCGACGGCGATTTCATAAGGCGAACCGCGCACCAGCCCCAAATCGAGCCGGCCGCGCGAGATCACGTCGATCATCGCCATCTCCTCGGCGACGCGGACCGGATTGGCGCGGTTGGCGATGGGCACACCCAATGCCAACAGCCGGACGTTCTTGGTGATCCGCGCCAAGATCGCAAGCGGCAGCGAGCAAGACGGCGCAACGCAGGTCGCGGTCGCGTGGTGCTCGTTGACCATGATGTTGATGCCGAGCTCGTCGCATAACGCCCACTCGTCGAAATGCCGCTCATACAGGTCGGCGCCATGAACGGGGTCGTAGAGTTCGCTCGGAATATCGACGCGCAGCGAGGAACGGCCTTCCCACACGTCCGGATAGGGCATTTCGGAGAAGTGATAGACTCGCATGATTGTCCTCCTTCAGCCGTCCAGAAAGGCGCGAAGCGCGTCCAGGGTCGCGTCCGGTTGCTCGATCTGCGGGTAGTGACCGGCATTGGCGATCGTTTTGAAAGCCGCACCGTCGATCCGGTCCGCATAGGCCTGGCCGTATTCTGGTTTGACGATGCCGTCCTGCGCGCCCCACAGCACCAGCGTCGGAATATCGATGCGATGCAGCCAGCGGGTCAGAACCGGATTGTGCATGTAGGGCCGCCACCCATAATGGGCAAAGGCTTCGCGCGAGCGCACCACGGCGGTGACCGCGTCCTCGTCCTGTCCGGTCAGGTCCGGCTGCCGGCCCGACGGGTCGGCCCATTTCAGGCTTTCCAGAAGTTCGGCATCCGTATTGTGAAAGTCGGCGATATCGCGGTCCGTGCGGCCGCCGAGCTTGATCCCCAAGGCATCGATCAGGACCAGCTGCGAAACGCGGTTCGATCCGCGGATCGCCATCTCGGCGGCGATCCAACCGCCGAACGAGGCCCCGACCAGCGCGACATTGTCGAGGTCGAGGGAGTCGAGCAGATCGAGATAGAAATAGGCGAGATCGTCGACGGTGTTCCACCCCTCGGGCAGTGGCGAATGTCCGAAACCGGGGTGCCAAGGTGCCAGCACGTCGTAGTGCGCCGACAATTCCGATAGAAATTTATCGTTGGAGCGGAAGCCGTCGCCCGCGTGCAGAAATAGCAGGCGGCGTCCCGTGCCGCGCCGCCAGCACGGTGTCGCCGTGCCGGCGATATCGATTGTCTCCATCCCCATCCCTTAAAACTGCATATGGTGCCGGATAGCGTCGGAAACGGCAGCCATGCTGTCAAGACGGCGCGGATTACGAAGCGCTAAATCGAACGTGGGCGCCGTCACCGTCGGCAAGACCGGGCAGCAGATCGAGCCCGAGGCCGGGGCCTTCCGGCGCGCCGATGAAGCCGTTTTCGACCGGCGGCGGCTGGTCGACCAGCTCATGGTACCAGCCGTAATAGAAGCCGCGCGTGATCTCCTGCTGGGCGACGTTGGGGCAGGTCAGGGCGAGGTGGGTTGAGGACGCCAAGGTGACCGGACCGGAACAGTCGTGAAAGGCGATCGGCTTGGCGAAGGCTTCCGCCAGGCCCGCGGCCTTCTTGGCGAACGTGATGCCACCGCCCCAGGTCACGTCGACGATTGGTGTCGAAACCGCGCCCGGCTCCAGCAGGGCGCGCACCTGGCCTAGCCCGCCGAGCGTTTCCCCGCCGGCGATCGGCGCATCGGTAAACTGCGCCAGTTCGGCCAAATCGTCGAGCCGGTCCATCCAGATCGGATCTTCGATCCAGTCCACACCGATGGGCTCGAGCGCCGCGGCGATTTTCTTGGCGGCGGGCAGGCTCCAGAGGCTGTGCAGTTCCGCCTTGATGCGCATCGCATCGCCATGCGCGGCGCGGATTTTCTCGAACGGTTGCAGCGCCTTTTTCAAGTCGCTTGGCGAAATGTCCATCCCGTCGGCGGCGCCGTCGGCGAAGTCGAAGGGCCAGATCTTCATCGACGAAATGCCCATTTCCAGCAAGCTGGCGGCAAGTTCGTCGGCGGCATTCAGGAAACCGTCGAGGTCTTCGTAGTCTTGCCGCCCGGCGCGCGGCAGGCCGAAATTATCCGGGCGCACATCGGCGGTCTGCGAGACGTAATCCGGGCCGGCGCAGGTGTTGTAGACGGCGATCCGATGCCGTGTCGCGCCGCCCAGCAGATCGTGGATCGGTTTGCCGGCCGCCTTGCCGGCAATATCCCATAGCGCCACGTCGACCGCCGAGCCGGCGCGCATTTCGGCGCCGGTCCCGAAGAATCCGGCATAGGGCCGCAGCGTCCGGTTCAGGTGCTCGATCCGGCTTGCATCTGCGCCGATCAGTAGCGGGGCAATCCGGTCGTGGATATCCGTTTCGACCGGTCCGGCCCCGAACCAGGTTTCGCCGAGGCCGGTGATGCCTTCGTCGGTATGCAGCCGGACCCAGATCAGGTTCGGATGCCGGTCCAAGCGGATGGTTTCGACTTTCGCAACCTTCATAATCGCGTCCTCCGTCAGGCGGTCGCCAATCGGGTTTCCGTCTGCACGGCGCCATTTTCTGCGACGCTGTGCAGAAGATAGATCGGCGTGTCGCCGTAACGACTTTCATCGACCCCTTTGCGCACGTCGCGCGCGACGCTGGTCATGGTCGAGGCTTCTGTTCCCGCCCAATCGATCTGCGTTGTGCGATGGCAATGGCCGCAAAGCAGACGCCGCACCTGCCTATGCCGCGCGATCACGCTCGCCAAGGCGTCGCGGTCCGTTGGCTCCAAGTATCCGTTGTAGTAGTCGGGCTCCAGGTCGAATGGCGGATGGTGGATGAACAGGATCGTCGGCCGGTCCGGCGCAGCCGCGAGGGTTCGGTCGAGCCAGCGCAGCCGGTCGGCGCAGAACACGCCCTTGTTCTGCAGCGCTTCGATGGAATCGAGCGCGATCAGCCTTACCGAAAGGTCGTCGACCGCGTATTGCAGGAACCGTCCTCCACCCATACCAAATGCCCCGCGAAAATTTTTCTGGCCATCCCTGTTTCCGATCGTCGGATAAATCGGCGGTTCGAGCGGCGAAAGCAACTTCCGTAGATGCGCGTAGTCCGCCGCCGCGCCGGTCTGCACCGTATCGCCGGTATGGATGACCAGTTCCGGCCGTGGATCGAGCCGGTTGATGTCGGCGACGCAGCGGCGCAAATCTTCGGCTCTCGGTCCGGCCTCGGGCAGGTCCGATGATTCCGCCAGTATGTGGGTGTCGGAAATTTGGGCGATCAGCATAGCCTATAGTTAGCAGACGAGACTGGGGCGGCGTAGTGGCGAGTCGCGGTTTTTTCAGGACACCAACTATTTGAATCTAGTGTGATTCAGATCCCGAATCTCGTCGCAGTCAATGCGACGAACTTCAGAATCATCACACTAGGACCTATTGCTACCTGGCCGAAATCGCTAGATTGACGCGACGCAGTTGGGGAGTACCAGGACGTGCTGACCGTCGAGGAAAACGAAACGCTGACACAGACCGGACCTGAGACAGCGATGGGGCAGTATTTCCGGCGCTTCTGGCAGCCGGTCGCGCTTTGCGAGGAACTACCGGAGCCGGACGATGCGCCGGTCCGGATAAACGTCATGGGCGAGGACCTGATCGCCTTCCGCGATATGGGAGGGCGGATCGGGCTTGTCGACAGAAACTGTCCGCACCGCGGTGCGGACCTGTTTTTCGGGCGCAACGAAGAATGCGGTTTGCGCTGCGTCTATCACGGCTGGAAATTCGACGTCGACGGCAAGGCGGTCGATCTGCCGAACGTGCCGCCGGGCGTCCGCCATCACGAAACGATGCGTATCAGAGCCTATCCGACCCGCGAATACGGCGATTTCGTTTGGGCCTATATGGGGCCGGCGACATCCGATCTACCGGAAGTGCCGCGTCTCGAATTCGGCCTGGTTGAGGCCAGCAAACGCTACGTCATGAAGCAGCGCCTCGAATGCAACTGGGCGCAAGCGATGGAAGGCGACCTCGACACCTCGCATTTCTCCTTCCTGCACATGCCGGCGCCGAGCGTGCAGGCGACGGAGAATCGGGACGTCAACTCGCCGAACCGCCACCTGGAATGGATGCGCCGCGACGGCAGGCCGAAGTTCGACCTGCTCGACCACGATGTGGGGTTCGTGGCCGGCGGCGCGCGGGCGACCGACGACGATGGCGAGCTGTATTGGCGCATGACCCAGTTCATGCTGCCCTCGCACGGCACCGGCCCCGCAACGGTCCCCGGCGAGACCTATTACGGCTTCACCCTGGTGCCGACGACGGATACCGGTTGCTGGATGTATTGCTATGCCTGGAACCCGGAGCGGGACCTGCACGATTCGGAATTGGCGAAGCTTCGGCAAGGCCACGGGATTTTCGCGGAAATGGGACCCGACTATATGCCGGTCCGGAACCGGTCGAACGACTACGGCATCGATCGCGACAATCAGCGCTCGCAAACCTTTACCGGCGTCAAAGGGACCGCGGAGCAGGACATCATGATCCAGCAGAGCCAGGGATGGATCGTCGACCGGACGCGGGAGAACCTGACCGCAACCGATGCGGCGATCATGCGGTTCCGCCGCCTGCTGATCGGCGCGGCCCGGGCGTTGGCGGAAGACGGCGCGGAACCCGCAGCGCCGTTCGACCACGAGGCCTACTGCACGCGACCGGGCGCCTGGGTCGCGGCCAGCGGCCTGGAGTTTGAGGACGTTCTCGTCGAACGTTTCGGACATCCGCGGGGCCGGGTGACTGCTTAATATCAGGCGGCTGCCTGTTGCCGGCAGTAGCAGGACGAGTGGATTTGAACTTCGGCGCGCGCCAGAGCCTGGTCGAGCTGCTGCTTGATGTGCAGCGACTCGACGGTCTCGCCGCGCCGGGTCAGGCATTCATGCAGCCCGTGCAAGCTCCACAGATTTCCGGGGTGCTGGCAGGCACGGCTCAAGGTCTGGTCGAGGCCGAGATCCTGGCGGTAGACCGCCTCGGCTTCCTCCAGATGGCCTTGCTCCAGCAACAGAGCGCCGAGCGCGTGCCGGGCCGGCTGCATCCAGCCCCACGGCTCGTCATAGGGCAAGGCGTCGTCCAGCTCGACCGACTTGCGGAGATGCGCGAACGCCACGTCGTAGTTGCCGCGCCGGTATTCCAGTTCGCCGTTCAGCATTTCCTCGGCAATGTCGAGCAAATCGTAGACCCGGTTGTTGTGCACGCGGCGGCTGTCCGGAACCTTGGTCTTGGCTTCCAGTAAATGCGCCTTTTCGTGCTCCGCCTCCTCGACATGGCCCATGGCGGAATGGGCGACCGACTTGGCGTAGCGCATCATCGCGCTGGTCGCGCAATAGAGTTCCTGGTTCTCCGGCATCTCCTGGTCGACGATCTCCTGCCATTTGCCGAAGCGGATCAAGACATGCTGCTTCATCGACAGGTAGCCTTCGATGAAGTCCGCCATCGGCGGCGACGGCACCATCAGCAGGTCTTCGGGCGTGGTGTCGATCAGTTCCTGCGCGGCCTCGATCGCCGGCGTGTACTGGCCGAGGAACATGGCGCCGTAGATCGCGAAATGATGGTTGTGCGTCCGGTACATGGCGTAGACGTTCAGCGCACCCTCCCGCTCCAGGTACTTGCGGTCCGCGGCGATGGCTTTCCGGTTGTAGACGACGACATCGCGATAGTTGCCGCAGAGCACGTCGATATGGGTCGGCATGTGGATCAGGTGGCCACTGTCCGGCACGATTTCGCGCAACCGGTCGCCCGCGCGCAGCGCCAGTTCCGGGAACGGCGACATTTCCATCAGATGGACGTAGAGATGCAGCAGCCCCGGGTGGTCCCAGCTTTCCGGTGTATCGCGGAACGCAGTTTCCAATATCTCCCGCGCTTCGGCCGTGCCGGCGCCCTCGGCGACGCCGCCGGTTTTGAGGTCCCACATCTTCCAGGGCGTCTCGTTCATGATCGACTCGACGAAGACGGTCTGCACTTCCAGGTCGTCCGGGTATTCGGCGAGGACCTCCCGCATGACGTTGGTGTAGTCCTCGTTCCACGGCATCAGGTCGTCGATCGGATCGCGCTGCGGATAACGCGCCTCCAGCGCCCGGATCAGCGCCCGCTCCACCGGCGAGACACCGTCTATATGCGCCAGCGCCTCCTGCGCGGCGTCGTAGGCGGCGGCGAGCGCATGCGCCCGGCCCTTCGGATCGTACAGGTGCCAGGGCAAGTTGTAGTTCGGGCCGGTGGCATAGCCGACGCCCCAATGCGCCATCGCGCAGCCGGGATCGGCGTCGAGCGCCTTGCTGAAACAGGTGACGGCTTCGCCATGGTTATAGCCGAACAGCCAGTTCAGGCCGCGGTCGAACCAAAGCTGCGCATCATCCGAATCAGTCGTAACGGCCCGGCGGTACGGACCCAGATCGTAGTACTCCATCACCATCCCCGTCATTGGTTGTTTCTGCGGCCAACCCTATCATGCTTATTAGCGTCGCGTGCGGGAGCAAGACGAAGAGTCGCATTCAAGCGGCGGTAAATTGCGGGTCCCCAACTTCTCGCGAGGGACAGGCGACACCTTCCGGACGCCAGCGGTTGCGGTGCGACCGCGCCGGGCGGCAGATGTCAGACAAGCCCTACTATCGTTGACCAATCAGACGTTCTTCGACGGTTCGGCCAAATAGGCGTTCAGCGTTTTTGTAGGCGAATTTTTCTGCAAGGGCGCGGGGAAAATGGCTAAGCCATTGCCTGTTTACAGCTATTATTTCGCCATACCGGTCCCACCGGGCATTGATCCAGGTATCGGACCCGACCATGAAGCGGTCCGAAAATCGTTCGAGAACTTTGCGCCAAGCAGGATCGATAGTGCCTTGCGCCGTTAGAATATCCAGCTCGCGATGGGATGTGTCCGCGTAAAGTGTCCTGTATTTCGCCAACATATCTGCAACGGTTTGCGCAGATTCATACATGCCCGCATGTGCCCAAATGACGTTGAGCTTCGGCTCCAATGAAAACAGTAGGTCTACGGGTTCTTTTCCCGAGTGAACATGAATGTAGATGTCTTTCGAACGGGCCAGCTTCGCTATTTTTCGCAGCAAGGGTTCATCGCTGGGATCGATGCTGCGCACATGAATTTCGCCAATGCCGACATGCGGATATTTCTTCAACCGCTTCAACATATAGTCGAATATGCCCGGGGCCTTGGTCCAGTTCGACGATCCGGCCTGACCATGATACGGGCGTAGTTCCGGCACGATGCGGTTCGGCGCAAATTCCCACAGTTTTATCGTGCCTTCGTCCGGGGTCGACGATACCAACGCCATGGCAACGCCGGATTTATCCATCAGTTGCAGGACGGTAGCTAGGGGGTAGGGCGCCCAAGCCGGTTCCTTGTAGTGAATGTGGGCGTCGAATATGGGCATTGTCTCAGCACCACTACCGATGTGCTTTTCATTGTCATCGGCGGAACTGGAGGTGGACATGTTCATGAAAAGAACGAATGCCGCTGCCCCCGACATCAGAACTCGACGAATGGTTCTCAATTCAACCATCACCTTGTTTCAAACAACTGCGAAGTTTCTTAGCCGGTCGATGCCTTCGCCCTCTACGTTACGGCAGATGGCCGCTTCTGGCTCAACCGCGATTTCGGGCAGGTCAGGGGTACGGTTGGTTCTCCGACGGACCCCGTCTAATCGACGATGTGATAGACGGGGGCCTTCTCCAATTCCCACTTCCCGGACTCCTGGTCGTACTGGGACAGGGTGAAGCAGTGCCAGTCTGTGTCGTCCAGCTTCGGATGATCGGCCCGATAGTAATATCCCGGCCACCGCGTTTCCGTGCGGAACATCGTGTGCTGCGTCACACATTCCGAGCATATGACCCGGTGTTGAAGCTCCCACGCCCGCTGCAGCTGGTGCAGGTCTTCGGCCCCGAGATAGTCGAGGTCTTCCGTCAGCATGTGCAGCAACTCCAGCCCGCGGGTGAGCAACGGTTCGTTGGTCGTGTAGTGGGCGCTGATACCGCCGACATATTCGTCCATGATCTTCTCGAGACGCTGCAGACCATGCATCGGCAAAAGATAGCTCGGCGAAACGGTTCCCGCGACGATCTCGTTGCGGCCGACATCGTAGTTTTCCATCGGTTGGAAGACGACCTTCTCCAAATTTTCGTATTCCGCCTCGCTGATCTGCGGCACATCGTTGCCCAAATCGTTCACGTAGTTGACCGCCGCCTTGCCGGCAATCCGGCCTTCCGTGAACGATCCCGACGAGAATTTGTGGGCGGTGCCGCCGATGGTGTCGCCGGCGCCAAACAGGCCGTCGACGGTCATCATCCGGTTGTATCCCCACTGGTATTCGTCGGGTGCGTAATCTTCCGGACCGCTCGCCCAGGCGCCGGAACAGGTCGCGTGAGATCCCATGACGTAGGGTTCGGACGTGGTCAGTTCGGGATTGATTTCCTTGGGATCGATGTTCTGCGACGCCCAGACGACCGCCTGCCCGATCGTCATGCCGAGGAAGTTCTCCCAGCCGACCTGCTCCTTGTGCGGATCCTGGAAGGCCTCCTTGGTGACCATGCGGATCGGGCCGCGGCCGGCCTTGACCTCCTCCAGAAAGGCGTGGTTCCGCAGGCAGGTCGGCACCGGGTGCCGGTCGATGTAATCCCCGACCAACTCCTTGGTGTGTTCGTACCAAGTGGGCTCGTAGTTATCCCCATAGGCGTTTTCGGTGTAGGTCTTGAGATGCAGGAAGTAGGCGCCGACCGGACCGTAGCCGTCCTTGAACCGGGTGAGGACGATGCGGTTCTCCATCTGCGTCATCTTGGCGCCGACTTGGATCGGCAACGCATAGGCAGAGGCGCTGCTCCATGGGGCGTACCAGGTCCGTCCCATGCCCTCGCCCACCGCACGGGGCTTGAAGATGTGCGACGCACCACCGGCGGAAACGATGACCGCCTTCGCCCGGAATACGTAAAATTCCCCGGTACGGACGTTGAAACCGACGGCCCCGGCGACCCGGTTGGTCTTCGTCTTGTCCATCAGCAGGTGGGTGACCATGATCCGGTTGTAGACTTCGGTGGCGGCCTTGCGGGCGGCTTCGGCGACGATCGGCTTGTAG
>JAKZTB010000101.1:0-4344 GCA_047517345.1 Alphaproteobacteria bacterium | reverse complement strand
ACGCTGCCCACCGTGGCAGCCTGAACGTCCCGGCCCTACCCGCCGGGAGCCGCGTAGAGCGCAACGCTCTTACACCACGCGCCGGGACACGATCGCTGTCGATGCGGTACTTGCCATTCAGACGGTCGGCGACTCGACGTCAGGCGCTGCGAATGCACGCGCGCGGCAATGGGGTTTTGACACACTCGATCGATTGGAACAGATCAGAACTGACTTGCTTCTCGGTGCGATTCCCAAAGAGCGGCTAATCAGCCTCGCCCAAATGGTGTCCGAGCGTCGACAGCACGCGGAGGACCCGCAATTGAACGAACTCCTGGACGATATCGAGTTGCGCGTCCGCGTTGAGATCGCGAAGTTCGAACCGCGGAAGAACGCTGAAAACCGCTAGACCTCCTTGAAGACAAAAGGCATTTCCGCTACTTGCCCGCTTCGGCGCGCGCGACTATATATGGCGCGCTTTAGAAACAACATCCAATTGTGGAGTGCGTATGTCTCCTTTACTTCCGCCCGACTACCGGCCTTCGGAAAACGAGAATTTCATGAATCCGATGCAGCGGGAGTATTTCCGGCAGAAGCTCATGAGCTGGCGTTCGCAACTCTTGCGTTCGACGGGGGAAACGTTGGTCAGCTTGCAGGAAGAAAACCTTGCCGAGCCGGACATGGCCGACCGAGCGACACTTGAAACGGACCGTTCGTTGGAATTGCGGACGCGTGATCGACAGCGAAAATTGATAGGTAAAATCGATTCTGCTTTGCGTCGGATCGACGAGGGGAGCTACGGCTTCTGCGAAGAAACAGACACTCCTATCTCGTTACGCCGATTGGAAGCGCGGCCGATCGCGACGCTGAGTATCGAAGCGCAGGAACAGCACGAACGAATGGAGCGTACGCACCGCGACGACTGATCCGCGAGCGGACCTGTTTCCCTAGCTTAAACCGATTATCCCGAGCCCATCGCCCGCGTTGCGCGACGCTTGCGATGGCCTTGCATCACGGCGCATCGCGCGCCTAACCGATGGGCTCGGGAAGCCGTCGTAGGGGTACCATATTACGGGCCAAGCTCTTAGATTGTATCCACTAGAATGGGAACAGTATGTCGATAATTTGCGTACCGTAGCGCGGTTGCTGGAAGTCCGAAATTTGCCCGCGACCGCCATAGGCGACCCGGAGTTCCGCGATCTGTTGGTGGGTTACGGTATTTGCGGTGGTGATGTCCTGCGGCCGGATTACACCGGCAATCTGTATTTCCCGGACTTCGAAATTGAGCCGCATTTCCTGCCGGCCGTGCAGGACTAGATTGCCGTTCGGCAGCACCTGGGTCACGATCGCGGCGACCTCTAAGGTAATCTGTTCGTCACGCTCAATCGTGCCTGTGCCCGTGTTGGTCGTCGTACTGTTGATATCCAGCAGGCTAGCCGGGTTGACGGCTTGCGGCAGGATGGAGTTGAGCGCGGCTTCGTAGCCGAGCAGAGCGATGGCATCTGCATCTTCATCTGTCGTCCGGGTCCGGGTCGTTTCATTTTCGATGTCTGCCTGATCGTCTACGGCGATTATCACGGTTACGATGTCACCGACTTGGCTGGCCCGCAGATCCTTGAAGAAGGCCCTCGATCCTTTGCGCCATAGTGAGTTCGGATTATGGCGCGCTTGAATGGGCGCCGGCATCGGCATGCTTATAGGCTTATAGCCTTGCTGCGTCGTTGGATTCTCAATTGTCGACATAGCCGGTTCTTTCCCAAGGTTCGCAAGCCGGCCCAACGCGTTGCAACCGGAAATCGTGACGACGAGGAAAGCAGCCAGGAGCAAGCGGCTCGTAGTGTTCGATTGAATCAAATTCGTCATTTTTCGATCGAATCCTAATTCAGCGCTAAAGGACCGTTGACAGAGACCGCGACCCGTTCCGGGCCAATAACTACCGCTTCGATCGTTTTACCGCTGTCGGTGTTCTGAATCCGCACGACGTCGCCTTTGCCGCCGTTTTCAAGAGATTTTCCTTTAGCCGTCAGCTGCATTTGCCGAGTCCTGAGGTAAATCGTCACATGTTTGCCTCGCCGTACCAGTGTCGGTGGCTGTATCTCGGTGGTCATGATCGCGCGGCCGGCGACGAGGGGCCGCCGCGGGCTCATGCCGACTAGCTTAACCGAATTCAAGACCGTGCGTGGGTCGAGGCGGTTCAGCCGCAAGGCCTTCCACACGATATCCCGATTTCCGATTACATCGTCGGTATAGAGCCTTTGCGCTAGAGTCGGCACTTGCACAAGCTTATGAGCACTGCCGGAAACAGTGTATTTTGGCGCGCTGACTCCAAGGCCGGCCTTAAGCTCAATCAGGAAGCGGCCGCTACGCGGTTGGTAGGATACTGAGCTGGCGGCGATTACGGGAGTAGCGTCCGTTGGAAGGAAAATCCGCATCGACCGGTCGTCGAGTTCTATCTCCAAATCGTCGTTGTTCTTCGCAACTCTTCGCAGCGCGCCGAGCACTGTTTCGACAATCTGCTCGTGTTCGATAACTTGGCTGCGCCGTTCGACGACGGCACGGTCGAAACGGCTCGACGGCCGCCATCGGATTCGATAGGCGCGCGCCACGCGGTATAGCCACGTCGCTTCCAGTACGAGTTTGCGGCCGGGTGCAGGTGCGTAAGCGATAATTTTATCGCCGTGAGATTGAACGCCGTCGAAAACATCGCGCAATCGGATCGAGTCGCCGTCAACCACGATATTGTTGCGAAGGAGTGCCGGCGGCGCTGCCGGTGCGGGAATACTGTACAGCAGCAGAATGACTGCAAAGACCGCGAAGATGGATTGTCTGACCGTCATCGACTGACTCCGCTAACGAATGTTATTGAGTGTCGCCATCATCTGATCCGACGTCTCGATGACCTTCGAGTTCATTTCGTAAGCCCGCTGGGCGGTGATCAGATTGGTGATCTCCTCGACCACATTTACGTTTGATGTCTCGAGGAAACCTTGTTGAATCGTTCCGATGCCGGGTGTCCCCGGATTCCCTGTGGTCGGGGTTCCCGACGCTGGCGTTTCGAGGAATAAATTATCACCGATCGCCAGCAGGCCCGCTTCGTTCGAAAATATGGCAAGCTGAAGCTGTCCGACATTGGCCGGTGTAACCTGGCCGTCCTGTTGTACGAGAACTTGCCCGCTCGCGTTGACGGTCACGTCGACCGCGTCGGTCGGAATTGTGATCGCGGGCTGCACGGTGAATCCGTCAGCGGTGACGAGTTCACCGTCGGCACTGATCTGGAACGAGCCGGCGCGGGAATAGGCAGTGTCGCCGTTCGGAAGGAGAATTTCGAAATAGCCGTCGCCGTTGATCGCGAGATCGAACGTGTTTTCGGTCAACGTTAAGTTGCCCTGTTCGGTAATTCGATAGACAGCAGCCGTTTTGACGCCCAACCCGATTTGCACACCGGCTGGCACGATCGTTCCCGCATCCGAGGAATCGGAGCCGACGCGTCGGAAATTCTGGTACAGCAGGTCCTGAAACTCAGCCCGTCGTCGTGTGTACGCGGTCGTATTCATATTTGCGATGTTGTGGGAAATGACCTCGACATTGAGTTGTTGGGCCAGCATTCCCGTGGCGCCGATATCAAGTGATCTCATCGTTATTAATCCCTAACCCTGTCTTACCCGGGCGAGTTTGTTAATTGCCCGCATGGCTTGTTCGTGGTTTGTCGAAACCAGTTTACTCGCCGCTTGATACGAACGATGGATGTCGATCATCCGCGTCATCTCCAAAATCGGTTGGACGTTCGACTGTTCCAGCATTCCCTGGTTGACCTTACTTTCGGTGGCGACTTGCGCTACCTGAACGCCGGCGTCGTAAAGACCATTCGCATCCCGCTTAAGCGCGCCCGGATTTTCGAATTCAGAAAGACCGATTCTGCCGATTGCACCGCTGTTACCGGAAATCGTACCGTCAGTCGCAATCGTGAGCGTGCCCGATCCAACGGGAACGGTGATCGGCGCCCCGCCATCGGATAGTACGGGGGGGAGCCCTGGCTATTCACCAGTTGCCCTTGCCCGTCGAGTTGAAGACGACCGTGACGTGAGTATCTTAGGCCTTCCGGCGATTCGATTGAAAAATATCCCGGCCCGGAAATCGCGAGATCCAGATCGTTCCCAGTCGCGGTCACTGGGCCTTCGTCAATATTCCGCGACATCCCGATATCCTGCACGAAGGAGATAGGCTGTTTAGCAGCCCGTTGAAAAAGGCGCTATTGACCGGGTTTCACTCGACGGCGAAACATAACGCGACGAAGGCGGTTTCGCCATCCTCCGAGACGATGAGGACCATCTGAGCGACCAGAACGGCTCCAGCTGGCGCAATAAG
>JAKZTB010000100.1:0-7570 GCA_047517345.1 Alphaproteobacteria bacterium | reverse complement strand
GCCGCCGACTGGCCAAGGACAGGGAGAACCTCAACCGCAACGCGCTCGCCTTCATCAAGCTCGCGTCCATTCGACTCATGCTCCGAAAACTCTGTAATCCTACATAAAGTCTCCGGACGGACTCTCAGGGTGCTTATTAAGCATAATTTCTTAGCAACCCTGTGTTTTGAAATAAACTTTAAAGACTTTTTAACTATATCTGTTTTGATTTATTATACCTGACGATTACTATACGTTGTCGTTATGGATGGACGTAAATACAGCGCTGAATTCGATCGAAGCGACGTGACATATGGCAAATCCAAATTTTCAGCGCTGTATACCCGCGAATCGCCGAAGTCGGCATTTAAAGGCTTGGGAGTAGGTCGTTAAATATGTTTTCACGTATTTTGGGTATGTTGTCCGCCGATATGGCGATCGATCTCGGCACCGCCAATACGCTGGTTTACGTGAAAGGCCGCGGCATCGTTCTCAACGAACCGTCGGTCGTCGCCATCGCCGAGATTAAGGGTAAAAAGCAAGTACTTGCCGTCGGCGACGAAGCGAAGATGATGCTCGGCCGCACGCCGGGCAATATTCAGGCGATCCGTCCGCTTCGGGACGGCGTTATCGCCGACTTCGAAGTCGCCGAGGATATGATCAAGCACTTCATCCGTAAAGTGCACAACCGGCGCAGCTTCGCCAGCCCGCAAGTCATTATCTGCGTGCCCTCCGGGTCGACGGCTGTGGAGCGGCGCGCCATTCAGGAATCCGCCGAGGCGGCGGGCGCGCGCCGCGTATTCCTGATCGAAGAACCGATGGCGGCAGCGATCGGCGCCGGCCTGCCAGTCACCGAGCCGACCGGCTCGATGGTCGTCGATATCGGCGGCGGCACGACGGAAGTCGCCGTTCTGTCGCTGGGCGGCATCGTCTATTCGCGATCGGTGCGGGTCGCCGGCGACAAGATGGACGAAGCGATCATTGCCTATATCCGCCGCAATCATAACCTGCTGGTCGGCGAAGGCAGCGCCGAGCGCATCAAGAAGGAAATCGGCTCCGCCTGTCCGCCGGAAGACGGCGAGGGCGATGTCATGGAAATCAAAGGCCGCGACCTGATGAACGGCGTGCCGAAGGAATTGCTCATCAGCGAACGGCAGATCGCGGAAAGCCTGGCGGAACCGGTTGGCGCGATCGTCGAAGCCGTTAAGGTCGCATTGGAACATACGGCCCCGGAACTTGCCGCGGACATCGTCGATAAAGGTATCGTCCTGACCGGCGGCGGCGCGCTGCTGGGCAATCTCGATTTCGTGCTGCGCCATTCGACCGGCCTGCCGGTATCGATCGCCGACGATCCGCTGTCCTGCGTCGCCTTGGGAACCGGACGTTGTCTTGAAGAAATGAAAACGCTGAAATACGTTTTGATCAGCATGTACTGAGAACAGGTCTGCTCTCGGCCTGGTGGTGATGAAACGAGGAACCGCGAGAATTGGCGAAACGACCTGAATCCTTTCAGAGAGTAGCCGCACCGCTGCGCGCGATGGCGCAGCGCTTCGCGTTCCTGTTCCTGCTGATCGCGGCTGGTGGCGTCCTTCTCATCGGAAAAGCGGATCCGAAGATCTTCGACCGGGCTCGAATGGTCGTCACGGATACGTTCGCGCCGGTTCTCGATGCAGTGTCGCGGCCCATTGCGACGGGTGCGGCGATCGTCGACGAGGTCGAGTATCTGGTAAACTTGCGCGAACAGAACGTGACTTTGAGGGCCGAAAACGCCCGTTTGATCCAATGGCACACGGTGGCGCGCAACCTGGCGGCGGAGAATGAGCGGCTTCGCGGCCTGTTGCAGTTCGTTCCCGACAGCGCGACGCAGTTTATTTCCGCGCGCGTGATCGCCGATTCCGGAGGCACGTTCGTTCGCAGCATGCTGGTCAATGCCGGCCGGCGCGACGGTGTCCGGAACGGCCTGCCGGTCGTTGTCGGCGAAGGCTTGATCGGGCGTATCGTGGACGTCGGCGACCGCGTGTCGCGCCTGCTGTTGATCGACGATCTGAACAGCCGGATTCCCGTGGCGGTCGGCCCGGATCGTGAACGCGCGGTTCTCGCGGGCGATAACTCCTTGCGACCGAAACTGATTTATCTCGCCGCCAACGCGCAGATTGCGAAAGGCGCCCGTATCGTGACCTCCGGACAAGGCGGCGTGTTCCCGCCGGGTATCCCGGTCGGCGTCGTTTCGTCCATAGACGCCAACGGGGTTCGCGCGGAGTCGTTTATTGCGACATCCGAGTTCGAATATGTCCGGGTCGTAGATTATGGACAGGCGGGTGTGCTGGACAGCAATCGCCGCAATGGCGCTGATCGGGAATTTTAGGAGCCTCTCCGGTTGATGCAGTTCATAAGCATTGCTCGGAACGGCTCCTAGGGCGATTGTCATCGCAAGGCATCGTGTGGCGCTATTGGTTTACGTTAGAGTACTCCGAAAATACCATCCGTTAGGAGTTCGGCGACGATATGAAAGGTACGGTCTGGCAGCGGCTCGATTTCGTTGCGCGGATGATGACCCCGCTATTGGTCAGCATGTGCCTTGTGGTGGTCAGCGTTGTCCCGTTGCGCCTGCCGGAAGTCAGCTTCGTCGTGCCGACCTTGGCCCTGATGGCTGTCTATTATTGGGGCCTGCATCGCGCCGACCTGTTGCCTGCAGCGGCGATCTTTCTCATCGGATTTCTGCAGGATGTCCTGTCCGGTGGTCCGCTTGGCATAAACACGCTGATCTTTCTTGCGGTTTACGGTATCTGCGTATCGCAACGGCGATTTTTCTACGGCAAATCCTTCCTCGTCGTGTGGTGGGGCTTCATGGTGGTCGCGGCCGGCGCGTTGATCCTGGAATGGATGTTGACTTCGGTGTTCGTGGAGACTGTTATTTCGCCGCGGCCGGCCTATTTCAAATATCTGATGACGATCGCCTTGTATCCCGTCGTGGCGTGGTTGTTCGCGCGCATGCAGCGCACCTTGCCGGCGGTGGAATAAGGTGACGACCGACAAGACCCGCGAAAAATTGTTCGGTCGCCGTGCGGCAATACTGCTCGGCGGCCAGATGGCGCTCTTCGCCGGCTTGGGCGCGCGGATGTATTATTTGCAGGTGTTGCAAGCGGACCATTACCGGACGCTCGCCGAAGACAACCGCATCAATCTGCGCCTGTTGGCGCCGCCGCGCGGCTACATCCTCGACCGCTTCGGCGAACCGATCGCGATTAATGTCCAGAACTACCGGGTGGTCATCATTCCGGAGCAAGCCAAGACGTTATCCGTAACGCTTGCGCGGTTGGAACTACTACTGGAGTCGGGTTCCATCGATGCCTCGCGTGTCCTGCGCGACGCCGAGCGGCGGCGGGCATTCGTTCCGATTACCGTGGCCGAGAACCTGAGCTGGAGCGAGGTGAGCCGGCTTGAGGTCAACGCGCCGAATCTTCCTGGTGTCAATATCGAGGTCGGCCTGTCCCGTTTCTATCCCCTGGGGCCGGCTGTGGCGCACGTTATCGGGTATGTCGCGTCGGTGTCGGAAAAGGATCTGACGGGCCGTGACCCGTTGCTCGGGCTACCGGGATTCCGGATCGGCAAGAGCGGGATCGAAAAACGGTACGATTCGGCGTTGCGCGGCAAAGCCGGCAACAGCCAGGTCGAAGTCAACGCGGTCGGGCGCGTAATCCGGGAATTGCGCCGGGAGGAAGGTGAGCCGGGCCGGGAAATTTCCTTGACGATCGATATCGAGCTGCAGAATGCGGCCGCGGATCGGCTGGCCCAGGAAACAAGCGCTGCGGCCGTTGTCATGGACCCGCACAAAGGCGATGTGCTGGCCATGGTATCGTCTCCCGGATTCAATCCAAATGCCTTCAGCGAAGGACTGACGAGCGATGAGTGGCGCAGTCTCGTTCGTGACCCCTACGCGCCGTTGACCAACAAGGCGATTGCCGGGCTGTACGCCCCGGGATCGACGTTCAAGATCGCGGTTGCCCTCGCGGCCCTGGAAGCGGGGATTTCGGTTGATCACGATGCGTATTGCCGCGGTTATATGACGCTCGGCGACCGGCGATTCCATTGCTGGAAAAAACACGGGCACGGTCGCATGGCAATGGTCGATGCCATACGGGAATCCTGCGATGTCTGGTTCTACGACGTGGCGTTGAAGATCGGCATCGATCGGATTGCGGCGATGGCGCGCCGGCTCGGTCTGGGGGCGACCCACAATATCGATATAGCCGGCGAGAAAGCGGGATTGATTCCGACACGCGATTGGAAACGAGCCGCGATCGGCAGCGGTTGGCAGAAAGGTGAGACGGTTATCTCGGCGATCGGACAGGGCTACGTCTTGGCAACGCCGATGCAGCTCGCGGTGATGACCGCGCGATTGGTCAATGGCGGCTACGCGGTATCGCCACGCCTGACGCGGGATCGGATCGAGGGGGATTTCGTGGCGCCCAAGGCGGATCCCGAATTCGCGCCGGTCGGTATTTCCGAGACGTCGCGGCAGATCGTTATGCAGGCGATGGATCAAGTCGTGAACCATGCACGCGGCACGGCCCGCCGATCCCGCTTGAAGGACCCTGCGATGGCCATGGGCGGTAAAACCGGTACGTCGCAGGTGCGGCGGATCAGCATGGCAGAGCGCGAAGGCGGTATCCGCAAGAACAATGAAAAACCGTGGCGCGAGCGGGACCATGCGCTGTTCGTTGGTTTCGCGCCGGTCGCAGCGCCGCAATATGTCGTATCGGTTGTCGTCGAACATGTCGGAGGCGGGTCCAAGGTGGCCGCGCCGATCGCGCGGGACCTGCTCGAAAAGGCGCAGTTGCGTAGCTCCGCGCGCGACGGTGTCGCAGACGATGTAGCGGCGGCGGCCCTTAAGACGACGGTGCGGCAACCATGATCGGTACGCGCAACCAGTCCGACCTGCAGCTTGCCCGGAAATTATGGCAAATCAACTGGGCGCTTGTTCTGCTTATCACCGTCGTCGCATTTGTCGGCTTCGCGATGCTGTATTCGGCCGCGAACGGGAACATTTCGCCTTGGGCGTCGAAGCAGATGATCGTTTTCGCGGCCGGATTGGTTTTAATGCTCGTGATCGCGGTGATCGATATTCGATTCTGGTTACGGTACGCTTATCTGATCTACGGATTTTCCATTGGATTGCTGGTTTGGGTTGAATTTTTCGGTGTCGAGCGAAATACCGCGAGGCGATGGATCAAAGTCGAACAGTTTCAATTGCAGCCGTCCGAATTTATGAAGATCGCGTTGGTTCTTGTGCTCGCGCGGTACTTCCATCGCCTGAATGCAGAGGATATAGGACGACCGCACTATCTGATTGTACCGCTCCTGATGATTGCGGCGCCGGTTTTGCTGATTCAAAGGCAACCCGATCTCGGGACCGCGTTGTTCCTGCTGATTTGCGGTGGCGCGATGTTCTTCCTCGCCGGGGTGCGAATATGGAAGTTCGTCGTGGTCCTGACCGCGGCGGTGGGCGCCCTGCCGGTCGCCTGGCCGTTTCTCCTGGACTACCAGAAGGACCGTATCCTGACGTTCCTGTCGCCCGATCGCGATCCGCTCGACGCGGGCTATCACATTTTGCAGTCCAAAATTGCGCTCGGTTCGGGCGGAATGTTTGGGCGCGGATTCTTGCAGGGTACGCAGAGCCACCTGAAATTTCTCCCCGAGCGGCAGACCGATTTTATATTCACGATGCTGGCCGAGGAATTCGGGCTCGTTGGTGGACTTGGGCTGCTCGGCCTCTATACGCTGTTGATGCTGTACGGGCTGTCGATCGCGCTGCGCTGCCAGAACCAGTTCGGGCGCCTCTTGGCCATGGGCGTCATCTTCGTGTTCTTCCTGTATGCTTTCATCAATATCGCCATGGTGATGGGGCTGATACCCGTGGTCGGCCTGCCCCTGCCGCTCATTTCCTTTGGCGGGACCGCGATGATTACCGAGCTGGTGGGCTTCGGTTTTCTGATCAGCGTTTCGATTCACCGCGATGTCCGCGTCGGCCGCCACGGCGAGGGCGGCTAAGCCGGCGGTCCGGCGGCGCTCAGCACGGCGAATGTACCTTTTCTTCAAAGCATTGGCGTTGCCGCCGGCCAATCTGACCTTGGTAATCCTGTTCGGGCTGCTCCTGCGCCGCCGCGCGCGGCGCACGGGGACGTTGATCGCGTCGCTTGGCGCCCTCGGTCTTTACCTGCTCAGTACCTCTTTCGTCGCCTCGCGTCTTCTGGTCGCCGTGGAAGCCGGGATCGAGGCGCCGGAATTCGCCGAGGCCGGCGGCGAGCGGCCAAGGCGATCGTCGTGCTGTCCGCGGGTTTGAGCTACGGCGGGCCGGGTGGCGGCAACGTGACGGTGGATGCGATGACGTTGGAGCGGCTGCGCCGCGGCGCGCAATTGCACCGCGCGACCGGCCTGCCGATTTTGCTGACGGGCGGTGGATCGAAAGACGATCCGACGCCGGTCGCGGAATTGATGGATCGCACGTTGCGCCGGGATTTCGGGATCGCGTCGGCCTGGGTCGAATCCCGATCGACGACGACCTACGAGAACGCGCTGTACAGCGCCCGCATTCTACGGTCCCGGCGGATCGGCGCGGTCTATCTGGTGTCGCAGGCATGGCACCTGCCGCGCGCCGTCGCGGCCTTCGAAGCGGCCGGGCTGCCCGCGACGCCGATGCCGAGCAGCACCAGCCGGCCAGCCCGTTTTGGGACACATGCCTTCCTGCCCTCCGCCAAGGCGCTGCAGGCCAGTTACCACGCCGCGCATGAGGCGCTGGGCCTGCTTTTTTACCGCTGGACCCTGTTCGGCCGCGGCGGTTGAGCGAGGCCTATCGACAAAGCGCAGCCGCTTTGCTATAGCCGCCTCGGGGGGCGTATAGCTCAGTTGGCAGAGCGGCTGACTCTTAATCAGCGGGTCCGGGGTTCGAGTCCCCGTGCGCCTACTAATTAACCTCTTGATATATAAAGGGAATTAGGACGGTCGCTAGATGGGGAAGTCCGCCGAGTTGGCAGTGAGTTGGCAAATTGCGCCGCTGGCGTCACATGGATCGGCTCGGCATGGTCAGCGTCGGTCAATCAACGGAGGAGAGTATGTCGGAGCATGACGCACGCGTGGTGGCGCGGACCACCTTGGAGGATTGGCTGAAGTGGCATGGCGCCGATCTCACAAAGGACGAGCATGCGGCGATAGAGAGGGTCATCATTGGGCTACCAAAGCAACCGCTGGCGCATGAGGTGAAGCGGCAGCGTAGCTTCGCGCTTACTGACGAAGAGTGGAGGAAGAACAATCCGCGGAAAGACAGCTAGCCCGGATTTCTCAAACCCCTTGATGCATCGAGGCGGGGAATCGCGGAAAATGGCGATTCGCCAATCGCTTACCGCAATTCCGGAGAGGCCCCGATGCAAACAGAGTGTAGCCCAACATTGTTTGAATTTGAACCGGTTGAACGGCACAAGGTTGTGGCCGGGTTCGATGGCGGAATCATCACATCGGATGCCGGAGGGTTGCTGTTGGGGCGGCTGGATCGCGGCCTCGGGCTGATCCGTCGGATGGCCAGCTGTTTCACCGA
>JAKZTB010000099.1:0-3550 GCA_047517345.1 Alphaproteobacteria bacterium | reverse complement strand
TCGGTGAATGGCCAGCGGTCTTTGGCGACAAGAAAATGACGACCGCACTGCTGGATCGAGTAACACATCACTGCGACATCATCGAAACAGGCAACGACAGTTGGAGAATCAAGCACAGAGATTAATGCAAAAAACCATTTCTGGGTGGGTCAATATTCGACGCCGATAGTGGGTCAGTTTTCGATGTCTATTTACACCATTGGAGTTGCGGGTCAAGATGGGGGTCATACGAATAGGCCTTTCCGCCTTCGTCCCTATCGGTGTCCGGCGTCACCAAGCCGACGGGTGGATTGTTCAGGCGCCCCTTACTATCGTGCGTGTAGTTCTCAACTTTTCTTTTCTCGGTGCTCTTCTTACGCGCCATGCGTTATCCCCGGTTAAGCCTGGTTGTGCAATCACCATCCGTAATCGAATACTGCCTATGGCGCCCTTTGATGTTGTCTTCGGGGCGAATCGGCGTCGTGCGCGAGACAATACACATCACCCGCGCCGGCGCGTCGTGCGATTTCGCAAGAACCCTTCGAACTTCTCGTCGAGCGCCACAGCTAATTTGTTTACATTCAATCTAACCATCTTCCCATGCATTTCCCGGCATAATTCGTCTCATGAATTCATCAAACAGCGGCACGGTGAATGCTGTATCTCCATGATTGGGGCTCCAAATCATTCCGCTCTTGATTAAATTGTTTCTCGTAGGGGCCACACTTCGAACGTTTCGATCAAGCCTCTCGGCGATATCGCCCGATCGATGAGGGCCTGGACCAAGATCGGCCATGGCCCTAAGGTATTTCTTTTCAGACGGTGTAAGGCGGTCGAAACGAACGCGAAAGAAGCTGTCGTCAAGCGCGGCAATGGCAATCGTCGAAGCAGCGTTAACGTCAGCTAAAGTAATTGGCGACTCATCAGCAAAATCCCACGCGTGTTTTCCCCATTCTTGCAGAAAATAGGGATAGCCTTGCGTCTGTTTGGTAATTTCCGCAATGGCGTCTGCGTCGAATTCAACTTGCTCTTCCTGAGCTGGTTTGATTATGGCCTCCGCGGCGGCGGTTTCGTCAAGCGCCCCGACATTCGGGAATTCGAATAAGCGCTCTGCATATGACTTTGCCTTCCCCATACGCCCGCGCAACTGAGGAAGGCCTGCGCCAATCAGTGTGATTGGTAATTTACCTTGTGCACAACGATGCAGCGCACTGATCAGAATTGCGAGCTGGTCCTCTTCTACGTACTGCAGCTCGTCGACAAACATGACCACCGCAACCCCTGCCCTATCTGCGGTCGTACCCACAGCTTCCAAGAGAACCGGCAGATCCTGTTCCAAATCGCCGTTGTCAGCGAGACCCGGCTCTGGTTCAAAGTCGAGGCCAACCTCGATATCGTGGTATTTCACCTTCAGCGCTTCGGCGAAGCCGGCCAAAGCTCGGAGTCCTCGTTCGGCTAGCTCCTTTGCACGGTCGACTTTGCTCAGTTTGAGCAAGACGAGTCGAAGTTGCGGTGCGATTAGTGCCGGGAGCGACCTTCCCTCGGGTGCCTCGATGCGCAAAGTGTAAAAGCCGCTGGATTCAGCGTCATCGCGAATTCGATCGAGCAGAACCGTTTTGCCCACACCGCGTAAACCGACCATCAGGATGCTCTTGGCCGGTCGGCCTCGTCGGATGCGTTCGGTGGCTATACGGGCCTGTTCACGGATTTCATCACGACCGGCCAGCTCCGGCGGTGGAGTGCCGGCACCGGGCGCATAAGGATTCAGTATGGGGTCCATAGGCGAAGTATAGCGAAATTAGGGAAGTTAGCAAAAATCACTAACCCCCGTAACTTCGCTATACTTATGCTCCCTGTAAATCCATGATGATGCGATTGCCGTGGGTCGATCAAGAAGGCCTGCCAGCAAATGCACATAACGATGTGTCCTTCGTCGGCTGTTGTTCACTTTGCTGCTTGCACTTCGTTGAATGCGCGGTATCTATTATTTTTCGATCGGGCCATCGTCGAGTGCGACCCGTTCGCAAAAATAATATCTCGAACTGCGCCACCGTGTTGCGGGCGAGCGGAGCCCGCCCGCTTGACCGAACGGCTATTCGCGGTTGTCCATGTCGCGCTTTTTGAAGGGGCGAAGTTGGACCGTGGCAGCCGTCACCGGCATGTATTCGAATCGAAGATTGAATGAGCCGTCTTTGTTCTGGAAGGCCGTGCCGATTGTGGTCCAGCGTGTTTTCGTCTCGCCCTGGTGGTTGAAGTTCACGGCGCCGACAATGGCGACTCGTTCGTGGTCGTTCAATATGATTTGTTCGGTGTTTTCGTTCATGGTGTTGTCTCCTGTTTTGGCGGCCCCGTAAGGCCCGGTTCTTTCACGCCTGAATCAGGAACCGGCCGCAGGGCGTCGAACGCGACAGCCGCAACCAGCCGAGGGAGAAGGCAAAGCAAACCCCGTGACCGAAGGGGACAGGCGCTTTACGCCTGGCACGGGTTTTGATGCGGCCGCCGACCTGGCAGCGGCCGAGCGTGTCCAAGGAGACTCACTAGGAACATGCCACGCGGACGTAGTGACCGATTGCAAGCGACGCGCTTCGCGCCGTTATAACCGCCATCCTGGCGGGTGGATCTATGGGTCGGACTTGTCCTCGAACGTGGCTCAGGCGGCGATTCCGAAAGCCGATTTCGGGTCTAGGTCAAGAAATTGCCGCGTTTTGCGACGTGCAGAGTGATTTTCGGCCGAGTGGGACTCCGCTCGCTCGTATGACGTGATGCGAACCCTGACCGCCGGCGGCGAAGATTCAAGGCACCGCTTCGCTAACCTTCGGCGTCTTTGATTCCCCGCCTTATAACCGCCGGTCCTTCGGGTCGCCGTCATCTACGGCGAAACGGAGAACAACATGGCACATCGAAAACCACCCCCCGGCACCTATCGCATCCGCGATCACAAAGGGACCTATCGCACCATCGAAATCGAGAATCTGATGGGCGCCGCCCGCCAAGCAGCACTTGCTTGCCTGGCAAAAGGTCCGACGATCCGGTCGCCACGCGACACGCAAGATTACTTGCAAACCGCCATCGGCCATCTGCCACACGAAGTCTTCTGTGCAGTGTGGCTCGACAATCGGCATCGGGTTATCCAATTCGATGAATTGTTTCGCGGCACGATCGACGGCACCAGCGTCTATCCGCGCGAGGTCGTAAGAACTGCCCTGTCACTCAATGCGGCGGCCGTGATATTCGCGCACAACCACCCCTCGGGCGTCGCCGAGCCTAGCCAGGCTGACGAGCGCATTACGCGACGCTTGAAGGCGGCGCTTGAACTCGTAGACATACGCATCCTCGACCACATCGTGGTCGGAGAGACTTGCGTATCTTTCGCCGAACGCGGGCTCTTGTGAGGCGGCGCTTGCCAACATGGAGCCGCTCGGTGAATACTGTGTTTATGCAAGGGGTATCCATTTAGCTCCTTCACCCCCTATATCTTGTGTTTGGAGCCGTCGGCGATTTGGCTGTATGTGGGCGGCTCGGTCAGTATCGCTTGCTCAAGCAATCGGTAAAAGAGGAGCCCCCGCGATCG
>JAKZTB010000098.1:0-4880 GCA_047517345.1 Alphaproteobacteria bacterium | reverse complement strand
ATGGCGTCCTCCAATCCCAACCGGGACCAGTGAATCACGCCTGAAAGCGAAACGCAATTTGCAAGGTTTTCACGCCATACGCGCCAGTTTCTTGCAAATAAACCAGCGCCTCAATCTACAAATATCACATCCAATCAATACGTTGAGAATAGTTCACGACCGACTAAAGATAGTCGCGCAGAAAACGCGATAGCGTCATGTGCCAACACCGCCAAAATTCAATGATCGATCGCGTCTTGTAAGGGGACCAAAAATTAACCGGTAACGAAATTCCAAAGATCCATGCTAACCCGATTGCCATATCGG
This sequence comes from Alphaproteobacteria bacterium, assembly GCA_047517345.1. Classification (GTDB taxonomy): domain Bacteria; phylum Pseudomonadota; class Alphaproteobacteria; order UBA8366. The sequence goes on along the minus strand of JAKZTB010000098.1, from coordinate 4,574 downwards.
AATACCCAGAGAAATCGAAATATATCTGAAATGTGTAAAGAAGAACACCACCCCAGGCTTCGAAAAATGCCGGTGCCTGCCCGGATTCGACCGCAAAAAAGAATGTGTCGCTATGCGTCGCCAGCGCATCGGCGACGAAAGCCTTTTTAAATAAACCAAGGCAAAATACTGAGATGCCGGCCGTGATATTTTCCGGCACCAGTCTTTTCATTCTATGAATTTCTTTCCTAACTTCTTGTAGCCTAACAATTGGCCCAGCGATCAACTGCGGAAAAAATATCACGAAAAAAACGTAGTCTAAAATAGCCGGACAGCGCCAATTGTGGCGCCAGCTATCTATCGCAAGGGCGATCAATTGAAACGTGTAAAAGGAAATGGCAAGCGGCAGCGCTAAGCCGAGAGGAGCATGTTCACGATCTAAACAAACGCGGCGCTATTTATGAATAAATCGGCATACTTGAAAATACCGATAAAAGATAAGTTGAATATAACCGAGACAAAAACGCAGCACTTGCGTCGTCTTTCATCACGCTCGGCTTCTAACCGCCGGAGGATCAGATAATTGACCGCCATGCTTGTCAGCAGCAGAACAAGACTGACTACTCCACCATAGGAAATGAAAATGGCGGAGGCAAGTATTAGTACGGCCTTCCGTACCCAGCTGGGAAATATCACGTGTCCCGCGATGGCATAGGCAATTATAACGCCGACCAGAAAGATCAGGATGAATTCATACGAATTAAAAAGCATTTAGATTTTAGTTGAGCAATTTTCTTGTGGCTTCCGGGCCGATATTCAAAAGTGCATCGAGGAAGGAAAGATTTGATTCGAATGGATCATATTTCTGCGCATATTCGGCGAACTCCGTCGAAAGCATATCAGTCTTAATGCCTCGCTCGGCCAAGCTGTCGACATCGAGATACCGAAAAGATCCTGCACCGGAACCGGTCAAATAGTTGGTTGCGTTCGTTGTTTCCAATATTTCGACAATGGTCTCAGCACCAGAATTCTCCAACTCCATTTCAGTTGCCCGTAAATACTTCGTGCCTTGGACTCCGACAAATGTCGCAAAATCTCGAACCAGCATAATGTTTAGATCGGCGATTGTCTCATGCCGGCGATCAAATGCGCGTTCCAGAATCTCCAGAGCAGGATTCAGCCAAGGGGAGCCACTATATGCTAAGCTTAATGTTTTCAAATGCTTGCGCTTCCAGTTTCCTTCGACTACCGTGGTTTCGGCAATCGGTTTACCACTACCGCTTCGCCGAGTTGGTACGGTGAGCCATTGAGCACCAGTCACGGTTCGAATTCTGTTACGTGTGACAAGGCTCTTCCCCATGGGCATCTGCACATTGTCGAAGAACACAAAGGTGTCGGATTGTACTATCTTACGAAAATACCCCAACCAGGGCAGGTAATTCGGTTGATGTATTGCAACAGTTTTCCGGTTGACTTTCATTGATCCCAACGCATAACCCGTTTACCGGGCGCCTCCTATTATGCTCTTGATTTCGGGTAATTCAGCGATTTTGACATGACGACATATTCGCCTTTCGCAGCTGTTTCGCGAAAATCGTATCGTTTATAAAATCGGATTGCACCACAATTCCCTTTTTGTGTTTTCAAGGTCACCGTCCCGGCATGGGCGGCGCGGCACCGCGATAGAATTTCCCGGACCATTCGTTCTCCAAGGCCATGGTTTCGATACTGCTTTAACACCATTAGGTGGTGCAGATGAATGTGACCCACTGCCTTTTGCGAAAGTATTGCATAACCAATCACGGCGGGACCCTGCCAAAGCGCAAATGAAAGCCGCCACTTTTGCGGCAATTCGACCAAGAAATTCTCCGCTGCCCAATATTCGCCCGGCACATCTGCCGCCACGGCAATTAGATCATTCAGATTGCTGCGGACTACGTCGGCGGACAGTGTCCTTATCGTGAGTTCCGAGCTCACGTTACGCTGACTTCTTTCAGCGTGGCCTCTATCCCGTCGCAAACGCGTGCGATGGTGTCTTCGTCGAGGTAGGGATGCATAGGAAGGCTCAGAACGCGTTCGCACAGCCGCTCGCTGACAGGATGGGCGCCCGCACCTTCGCCGAACCGGACATAGGCCGGCTGCAGATGCATCGGCAATGGATAGTAGATCGCGGTCGGGATGCCCCGCGCTTTCAAGCCGTCGGCAACGGCATCCCTATGGTCGGTCTGAATGGTATATTGCGCCCAGGCGCTTTGCGCGCCATTCCGCCGGGCCGGTATATTAACGATTTCCCGCAATCGGTGGTCGTAGTGTGCCGCGGCACGCCGGCGCGCCGCGAGTTCGTCTTCAAAGACAGTCAATTTCGCCAGCAGTACCGCTGCCTGCAAAGTGTCGAGACGACTGTTTATACCGGCGCGCACGATATCGTACTTGCCGCTGCCTTTACCGTGCGCGCAGATCGAACGCATGATTTTCGCCAGCGCATCGTCGTTGCAGAACAACGCACCGCCGTCGCCGAAGCAGCCAAGCGGTTTGGCCGGGAAAAAGCTCGTTGCCGTAATCGGTGCAAGGCCACCGACCGGCCGATCGCGAAGCGTCGCCCCAAAGCTCTGTGCGGCATCGGCGAGCACGATCAAATCATGGCGCTGCGCGATCTCATCAAGCGCATCATATTCGGCCGGTGCGCCGAACAGGTCGACGGCGATTACCGCGCGGGGCCGCAGCCTACCGGCGACAGCCGCGACCTGAAGTTCCAAATCGCCGACATCGACGGTAAAAAAATTCGGGTCGACATCGACGAATACCGGCTCTGCCCCCACTGTCAGCACGACCTCCGCTGTCGCGGTAAAGGTAAAAGCCGGCAAAAACACGGCGTCTCCGGCGCCGACCCCGGAAGCCATCAAGGCGATGAGCAGAGCGTCGGTGCCGCTACCGCAGGCGATGACATGGCGAACGCCCGCCCGGTCCGCAAGAGTGGATTCCAACTCCGAGACTTCCGGCCCCATGATGAACCGGCCGTGTTCCAGCACCGCTTCCATGCGGGCGTCGACGACGGGCTTTAGTCGCGCATATTGCGCCTTCAAATCGACGAACGGAATTGGCGACGTTGCGTCGACCGATGGCGAACCCGCCGCATTCGATGTCACGATAGTGAGCTCCTTTACAATTTACAGTCGGCCGAGCGCCAGCAGGCCACGCCTGCCACCGCACCGGCGGAAACACCATACAAACAATGCGAAACGCATGATCTGACCAGAGTTGAATAGGGGGGCGGGCAAGGACGAAGCGCGAACGCAACGCCCACGAGAATTGGTTTACCCGCTCCGGTCCAATTGATACAACCCCTTGTCTTGGAGTCGATTAATTCATTTTTTAACCGCCCGTGATCGCCACTCTCTGGTCACGAGGCGCGGACAAGCTGGAAATCTCTCGGCTCATGCGGCTGCACGACATTCATCGCGGTAACGTTCTCGGTTTCGCCGCCGTGCTGGCGCCGACGCTCGGTGTTTTCGCGCCGCTGATGATCGCGCCGCTTACCATCCTTACGATCCTAGCGCTCCTCACTCTGCGATTTCGACAGGGTGCGGCGGCAAAACTCGACCGATGGCCCGCACTGATCATCGGGCTTTTAGTTGTCTGGACGTCGTTTTCTCTGTCGTGGTCGATCAATCTCGATGATTCGATCGTCAAATGGGGATTACTCGCCGTCAACATCGCGATCGTATTTTTCCTGATCGCCTGTGGCCTGGATCTCGCGGAACATGAGCGGCGGATTTTACGCCACTTTGTTTTGGCCGGTATCGCAATTGGGTATGCCTTCATTTTCTTCGAGTTGGCGACGGCCAATGCCATCAGCCGGCATGTGATCGGCAAGGATTCCAATCTGGCCACAACGGTGGAATTGTTTCATCGGACCGACAGTGTGTTGTTTGTCTTCGCCTGGCCAGCGGTGGCGATTTTATGGCGCCGCAGGACCGCATTTGCCGCGGCGCTGATCGGGTTGGGTTTCGTCGCCGGATACATTCTGCCGAGCGCCTCGGCATTGATCGGTTATGCCGCCGGCACCGTGGTGTTTCTTGGCGCTTTGTGGGCACACCGCGTCGTCGGCGCCGTGCTCGCCGCCACCGTCTTTGTCAGCATCATGGCGACGCCGGTTTCGCTGGGGTTCGTACCCTTTCTCGATTCACAAAATTGGCGACAAAGAACGGCGAGCATCAACGCGTCGCTCGTTCATCGGCTCGATATCTGGAATTTCACCGTCGAACGAATTGCCGAACGCCCTTACCTCGGATGGGGTTTCAACGCGGCCCGGGTCATTCCCGGCGGCGGGGAGCATTATTTCCTACGCGATGCCTCGCAGCGCGTTATCGGTCAAGGCAATCGCCTTCCGCTGCACCCGCATAACGGCGCCTTGCAGGTATGGTTGGAATTGGGCCTGCCCGGCGCGCTCGGATTTTCAGCGCTGTTCGGCCTCGTAGCCCTGCGCGCGGCACGCGGGGCGAACCGCACAAACGCTGCGATAGCGCTCGCGTCCGAACCGGCGATCGATGCGAAGGCGCGTTCCGGTCATTGAGCATCGATGGCGAGTTCTAATC
>JAKZTB010000097.1:0-3654 GCA_047517345.1 Alphaproteobacteria bacterium | reverse complement strand
CGTCCAGAACCACCATGCGCACGACGATAGCGCATGGTAAATCGCGTTACCAGCAGAAAGACAGCACCTTGTGGGGCCTCGCCTCAACGTGGGAGATACGCTTGACGGGACCCATTCCACGGCCTGAACGAACGCTTACCTCCATAGCCCTCAGCGGCCTGCAGGCGGCGACGAAGCGGCTCGGCGTTTCGGCGAACAACGTCGCCAACGCCCTGACAAGCCGGCCGACGACCGCGTCCGGCCCGGTGCCGGCCGGTGTTTTCGCGGCGCAGCAGGCGACGGACCGGTCGCTTGGCCGCGGCGGTGTCGCGACGGATGTCCGGGACCGTCAACCGGCAACCGTAACGGGCCCGGACCCGGCAAGTCCGACCGGCCTGTCCGCGTTCCCCAACGTCGATCTGGCGGAAGAGGCGGTCAATCAGAAGATCGCGCTGGCCAGTTACAGGGCCAACGCGGCGGTGATCCGCGTACATCAGGATATCGACGACGCGCTCCTCGATATCGAAACCTAAATCCAGATACACACAGACGGAGTCGCGGTGCGGCGGTTCGCCGCACACAGAAGCCTTGCTTCGATGCTGCAATGCAACATATAACAGCCGTCCTCATTTTTTATTAAGTTATATGTTGGAGCAGAGTGATGTCCGAGAAACATGTCGGAGGCGGGTGCTTATGGCCGATGTGGCCGCACTCCACGACCCCGAACCACGAATATTGCGGTGAGAAGCGCCGGGACGGCCAGTCCTACTGCGTCAAGCACTACTCGCGTTCGATCCGTAATCCCGACGAGAAGACCCAGACCTTCGTTCCGCGCAAGATCGCGGCTTAGGCAACGCTGGGCCGTTGCGGCCCTAACGCAACCGCATTACCCTCCCCGTTCGATACCGCGCCATGCGACAAAGGCGCGGGTCAGACGGGAGGATGATGGGATGCGCGATCATACCGTAAGCATCGACCGATCGGTTTCGCCGGCGCGGATAGACTTCGCGCCGGTTTTCAACGTTGCGGTACCGTTCATCGACCGCCATATCGACGAAGGCCGCGGCGAAAAGGTCGCGATCCGCGCCGATGCGGGCGATGTGACTTATTCCGAACTTGCCGAAAACGTGAGCCGCTGCGGCAACGCACTGGCGGCGCTCGGCCTGGCCAAGGGCGACCGCGTCTTGATGGTCGTCAAGGATTGCGCGGAATTCTTCTACGCCTTCTGGGGCGCGATCAAGGCGGGCTACGTGCCGGCGCCGTTGAACACGATGCTGCGGGCTCGCGACTACGCTTACATGATCGAGAATTCTGGTGCCGCCGCGGTGCTGTATTCGACAGAGTTCGCCGCCGAAGTAGAACCCGCGCTCGCGCAGGCGAGCCATAAGCCGGCGCATGTGTTTCTGGTGTCCGGTGAGGGCGACACGCTGTCGACCCGCATCGCCGAAGCGTCCGCCGACCTCGACCCGGCCCCCGCGGCGGCCGGCGACGATTGCTTCTGGCTGTTCTCCTCCGGTTCGACCGGCCTGCCCAAGGCCGCGGTGCATGCGCACCAGGACATGGTCGTGACCAGCCAGCATTACGGCGAGGACGTGCTGGGCGTGGCTGAGGGCGATATCTGCTTTTCCGCTGCCAAGCTGTTCTTCGCTTATGGGCTCGGCAATGGCATGACCTTTCCGCTGTGGTCCGGCGGGCAGGCGGTGCTGTTCCCGGGACGCCCGACCCCGGACGACATGTTCGATATGATCCAGCGCTACAGGCCGACCAAGTATTTCGGCGTGCCGACGCTCTATGCGGCGCAGCTTCAGGCGCTGGAGGCTAACGCCGATTGCGACCTGTCCTCGGTCACGGACTGCGTGTCGGCGGGTGAGCCGCTGCCGGCCGATATCCTGAGACGCTGGAAGAAAATAACCGGTCTCGACATCCTCGATGGCATCGGCACGACGGAAATCCTGCACATCTTCATCTCCAACCGGAAGGGCGACATAAAACCCGGCACCAGCGGCAAGATCGTGCCCGGCTACGAAGCCGAGATCCTCGATGAGCATGGAAATGAGGTGGCGACAGGCGAGACCGGCAACCTCCGCATCAAGGGCGGTTCGACTCTGAAATACTATTGGAACAACCCGGAGAAGACCGCGGCGACCATCGTCGACGGATGGGTCAATACCGGCGACACCTACGTTTGCGACGCGGACGGTTATTTCGTTTGCCAGGGGCGCAGCGACGATATGATGAAGGTCGGCGGCATCTGGTGTTCCCCGGTCGAAATCGAAGCCGAACTGATCGCCCACCCCAAGGTCCTCGAAGCCGCCATCGTCGGCCGCCCCGACGCCGACGAACTGATCAAGCCGGAAGCGCACATCGTGCTGAACGATCCGGCGTATGCGGGCGACGCGCTGGAGCAGGAACTGCTGGCCCATGTGAAGGCGAACCTAGCGCCCTACAAATACCCGCGCTGGTTCAACTTCGTCGAGGAACTGCCGAAGACGGCGACCGGGAAGATCCAGCGGTACAAGTTGAGGGTGGGTTAGGGCGAAGTCGTAGTCAGGGGCGTCATTTCCCCCGCTTGTCCTTCAGCCGCTGCTGCCCCGTCCTCAACGCCGCCGGCGTCATGAACTCGATAAGTTCCTGGCGGCTTTCGACGGCCAGCGTGAGGCCCTGTTCGCTGGCGAAGGTGAGCCACATATAGGCGATGGACATGTCACGGTCGCGCTCGACCGGGTCGGTGACGTCGCCGATGACGTGCTTGGTGACGGTCAGCAGGGCGAGGTTGTATTGCGCGATGGGGACGCCGGCGTCGGCGGCGAGGGTGTAGAGCCGTTTTGCATCCGCCTCGCTGCGTTTCACGCCGGCGCCGGTTTCGTACAGCATGCCGAGATTATTCTGCGCGGCGTTGTTGCCGCCTTCCGCCGCGCCGGCGAAGACGACCAGCGCGTCGGAGAATTTGCTGAGGCCGAAGGACTCGCAGCCGTCCGCCAGGGCGCCGTCGCAGACGAGGAATTGTTTGATCAGCACCGCCTCGACCGCGTTCGGTTGCGCGCGGACGGGCAGGGCCAGCAGGATGAACGCGAGCGATGCGGCGGCGAATTTAGGCATTCTTGGCCTCCTTGATTTCGAACTATACTGGCAGAGCCAACGGCGCGGCGTCGAATAACGCCGTCGTGACCGAAATAATAGGAGAATGGCCATGATCGTGGTGGTGTTCGAAGTGACGCCAAAGGAAGGTCGGGCGCAGGACTATTTCGACCTCGCTGCCGAATTGCGGCCGGAACTGGAACGGATCGACGGATTCATCTCCGTCGAGCGGTTCGAGAGCCTGGCGACGCCGGGCAAGTACGTGTCGCTCAGCTACTGGCGCGACGCGGACGCGGTGGCGGCCTGGCACGGCACCGAAAACCACGCCGTGGCGCAGGCGCGTGGCAAGTCGGAGATCTTCGCGGATTTCCGGATCACGGTGGCGGAGTCGATCCGGTCCTACACGTTGGCCGATCGGGTCGGGGGTTGATACGCTGCACTTCGTTCAGCTCATTCGTCGGTCGTGAAGAATACGGAATTTCAGCTCCATTGAACTATCATCGGAGCTTGGATTGTCAGGCATGATCTCCGGATGAAGGCGCAAAGAAGCCTGATCCATTTGAGGATGAGACGGAAGTTGTAGCCGGCGGCGGCGAG
>JAKZTB010000096.1:0-16243 GCA_047517345.1 Alphaproteobacteria bacterium | reverse complement strand
AACCTCAACCGCAACGCGCTCGCCTTCATCAAGCTCGCGTCCATTCGACTCATGCTCCGAAAACTCCGTAATCCTACATAAAGTCTCCGGACGGACTCTTAGGCGGAAACGGATCGTTTCCATGCGAATCTCTGGCCCGGATTTGGCCGCTGCGGCCATGGATCAGTAATTCGCTTTCCTGATTGCGGGCAATGCCGCGTGCTGCGTCGATTGCTTGCTGTTGAGTGTCGTGTATCCGCTAAACTAGCCGCATGGTGCAACTCTCCGTCCTCGACCTCGCCTATATCGGCGAGGGCTTCACCCCGGCAGACGCGCTGGGCAACGCGCTCGACCTGGCGCAGCACGCCGAGGCCGCCGGCTTTATGCGCTTCTGGCTGGCCGAACACCACAATCTGGCCGGCATCGCCAGCGCCGCCACCGCCGTGTGCATCTGCCACGTCGCCGGCGGCACCGAGACGATCCGCGTCGGCGCCGGCGGCATCATGCTGCCGAACCACGCACCGATGGTGATCGCCGAGCAGTTCGGCACCTTGGCGACCCTGTTCCCCGGCCGCATCGATCTCGGCCTCGGCCGCGCGCCGGGCACCGACCAACGCACCTTGCGGGCGCTGCGGCGCGGCCCGGACTCCTCGGAATATTTCCCGCAGGACGTGGTCGAGCTGCAGGCCCTGCTCGGCCCGCCGCAGGAGAACCAGTTTATCCACGCGATTCCCGGCGAGGACACCAACGTGCCGCTGTGGATTCTGGGCTCCAGCCTGTTCGGCGCCCAGCTCGCCGCCATGCTCGGCCTGCCCTACGCCTTCGCCTCGCACTTCGCGCCGCAGTCGCTGATGCAGGCGCTGGCGGTCTACCGCGAGCGCTTCGAGCCGTCGGCGCAGCTCGCCGCGCCCTACGTGATGGTCGGCTGCAACGCCGTCGTCGCCGACACCGAGGACGAAGCGAAGCGGCTGTTCACCTCGCCGCAACAAAATTCCACCCGCATGGTCCGCGGCACGAGAGGCCAGCTGCCGCCGCCGATCGACGACATCGAGCGTTTCTGGTCGCCGGTGGAAAAGGCGCAGGTGTCGTCGATGCAGGCCTGCTCGTTCCACGGCTCGCCGGCGACGATCGCGGCCAAGCTGGCCCCGTTGATCGAGGCCACCGGCGCCGACGAGCTGATGGTCGCGGCGGCGATCTGGGACCACGAGGCGCGGGTGCGCTCCTTCGAGCTGCTGGCCCAGGCGATGGAATAGCGCGGAGGTCCCTGAAAAATAGGGGGACATAGAAGCGGCTTGCAAGAATACCGGACCTGTATGACTGTCAGTGCGTTTCGATTAAGGAAAGGGGTCGTCATGCTGATACGAACGATGGAGCGGATCGAGGCGGAAGGGCGGGTGATATCCATCTCGCACGGCAAGGCGACGGCGGTGCGTCTGCTGACCAAGGCCGACGGCCTCAATTTCTCCATTTCCGAGGCGCGCGGCGGCAAGGCCGGCGTCTCGACGCTGTGGTATAAAAACCACTGGGAAGCCAACTATATACGCTCCGGCACAGCCACCCTCGAAGACTGCAACTCCGGCCAGCGCTGGCCGTTGGAGCCGGGCGTGCTCTATTGCGTCGGTCCGCTGGACAAGCACCGCATTATCCGCGAGGTAGCCTGCGACATGCGCATCATCTCCGTCTTCAGCCCGCCGATCGTCGGCGAGGAGACCCATGACGCGGAGGGCGCCTATCCCCCCAGCGGCGACCTGCCGCCGCGCCAGGGCCGCATGACCGTCACGACCCTGGAAGATGTCCGCAAGGCCGGCTTGGAGGTCAGCGTCAATGACGGAAGGGCGATCTCGCAGCGCTATCTGACCGCGACCGACCGGCTGGGATTTTCCTTCCATTCGGTGACGGTCAAGGAAGGCGTCGAAACCGACCTTTGGTACAAGAACCACTGGGAAGCAAATCTAGTCCTCGAGGGCAGCCTGGAAGTCACCCATAAGACCACCGGCGAGGCCCATCTCCTGGGTCCGGGCGGGCTCTATCTGGTCGGCCCCGACGACCCGCACCACCTCAAGGCCTTGACCGACGTCCACGCCATCTCCGTCTTCGACCCGCCGCTGACCGGCACGGAAGACCACGATTCGGACGGCGCCTACCCGCCGACGGGCCCGCTGCCGCCAGGGCCGGACGCGGGGTGATATAGTTTTGCGGACGTAATACTTATCTCAACTTTCGCACGGCGGATTTGCTATCCGAATCCGCCGAACGAGATCGGAGATAAGTATTGCGTCCCGTTAATACTAAAGCCGGCTGGCGCCGTTGCCCGGCGCCCGCTCCTCCTCAGCCGGTCTCGGCCTTGAGCGCGTCGAGCTGCAGCCGGGCGCCGGCGATCATGCTGTTGAGGTCGGAGGTCAGCATCACCATGTCGAAGCCGCGCTTTACCGCACCCGCCGCAAACGCCGCGCTGGCGCAGTGCATCACCGCCTTTATGCCGTGCTCGTGCGCGGCCGCGAGGATCTTGTCGCAGGTGGCGAGATGGGTCGGGTCGGGATTGTCGCCGCGCGGCGGCATATCCAGCGCGAACGACAGGTCGGCCGGCCCGATATAGACGGCGTCGAGGCCCGGTGTGGCGCAGATCGCCTCGAGGTTGGCGATGCCTTCCTTCGTCTCGATCATGGCCATGACGACGATCTCGTCATTCGCGTATTCGAAGTAGTTTCCGCCGCCATAATGCATGGCGCGCACGGGGCCGGACGAGCGGATACCGTCCGGCGGATAGCGGCACGCCGCCACGGCCGCCGCCGCTTCCTCGGCCGTATTGACCAGCGGCACGATGATGCCGTAGGCGCCGAGGTCGAGGGCCTTCATGATCGCCGCCGGATCGTTCCAGGCGACCCTCACGACGGGGACCGTGTCGGTCTGCGATACCGCCTGCAGCATGGGCAGGACGTCGCCCAGTTCCGCCGTGCCGTGCTGCATGTCAATGCACAGGGCGTCGAAGCCCTGGCGCGCCATGATCTCGGCCGTGAACCCGTGGGACACGGAGAGCCAGCCCAGGGTCACGTATTGCCCGTCGCGCCACATCTGCTTGATCTTGTTCTGTCGCATGGTCGCACCTCCAGCCTTGTTCATAGCGGAGCGGCGCCGCCGGCGCTACTGCCGCGACTGGGACTTCGCTTTCCCCCATATGCCCATTCCGCGCCGGTGGTATAAGCTGACGCCCGACGGGAGGACACCATGCAATACCGGCAAGTGGGGACGAGCGGCCTGAAGGTGTCGCTGATCTGCCTCGGCGCGCTGATGTTCGGCCAGGAGGCCAGCACCGCGACGGCGCGGCGGATACTTGCCATGGCGCGCGACCGGGGCGTCAACTTCATCGACACCGCCGACATGTACGTGCTGGGCGAGTCCGAGCGCGAGGTCGGCAAGCTGATCAAGCGCGACCGCGACCAATGAGTGCTGGCGTCGAAGGTCGGGCACCGCGGCGGCCCGCTGCCGCACCATGAGGGGTTGTCGCGGAAGTGGATGATGCGGGCGATCGACGCCAGTCTGGAGCGGCTGGAGACCGACTATCTCGACATCTGGTATCTGCACACGGTCGATTATTCTGTCCCGTTGGAGGAGTCGATCGGCGCGGTCGGCGACGCGATCCGCGCCGGCAAGGTGCGCTATTGGGGCTTTTCCAACTACCCGGGCTGGATGATCGGCGAGATCATGCGGGTCGCCGACCAGCTTAACGTGCCGCGCCCGGTGATCGACCAGCCCTACTACAATGCCTTGAACCGGATGATCGAGTACGACCATCTGCCGGCGGCCGAGTTCTACGGTTATGGCGTCGCACCCTACGCGCCGCTGTCCCGCGGCATCCTGACCGGCAAGTACCGGGCGGGCCAGCCGCCGCCGAAAGGCTCGCGCGCGGCGCGCGGCAACCGGCGCATGCTGGACAACGACTACAGGATGGAATCGATGGAGATCGCGCAGGCGATCAAAACCCATGCGGAGGCGCGCGGCATGACCACCGCCGCCTTCGCGATCCAGTGGCTGCTCAACAACCGGATGATTTCGAGCATCGTCGCCGGGCCGCGCACCGTCGAACATTGGCAGGGCTATCTCGACGCGCTCGACCACGGCTTCAGCGCCGAGGACGAGGCGCTGATGGACCGGCTCGTGCCGCCGGGCCATGCCTCGACGCACGGCTATATCCACCCGAACTATCCGCCGCTCGGCCGCAAACCGCTCACGGGTTAGGAGACCGACCAAATCAAAAAGAGATTTAGTAAATTGTCACCGTATTTGGGCCTGAGGGATACGGGCGGGATGGGGAATGACGATCGTAGCCCTACCCGGTAAAGATCAATAGCAGACAAACAAGAAGAAAAAGCGGGAACACTATCAGCGAGATGAGGTTCTTATGGAGCCACGGATGGCGAAGCATGAATTGCACATCCTTCATGGCTCGCGCATCGGCTTTACGATAGCGACGAAGTGTTTCTCCGTCTTCCTCATGCAGGTATTTCTCCGTCGGGCTGCGATAGGTCTGGATTGCATTGTCCCTTACCCTCGCGTTCAATTCCCCGGCGACGGCAAGCAGCCACGTGATTAGCTCCTCGCGACCACTGCCGTCGAGGAAGAGAAATCCATTCACGAGCAACAGTATGCGTCTCTTGTTTTTCGTTCCCTCGCGGAGACGCGTTCGAAAAATCGTATCGGAGCCCAATATCTCGAACTGTCCGAGATCGGGCCTTCTGCGCGCCAGTTCGTCCAACTGGTCGCGCGTGATCGGATCGTCGTGCCGATCGTCATGGCGCAATATGGAAAAGGAAAGCGGCATGGCCTGCGCCGTTCAGTTTCGAAGTGGCTTGCAGAATAATCGTAACTTATAGGTTTGCATAACCGCATCCGGTTGTGACTTTCGAACGTACCGGCACGCGCACCGGTCGGGCCGCTTTTCGGCCCGCCACGGTTCCCCTATCGCCCCGCGATGGTAAAGTGCCGGCCAACAAAACCGACAGCCACAGGGACACCTCAATGGAATACCGCAATCTCGGCCGCAGCGGCCTGCGCGTCTCCCGCGTCTGTCTGGGCACGATGATGTTCGGCGGCGCGACCGATGCGAAGACCGGCGTGGCGATCGTCAACGCGCCGCACCCCCGCGCCGGACGGGCCGCGATCGTGCGGAACTATTTCCAGACTCGTCTGAAGTATTCGAGAAGATTCTCGCCAAGGATGCCCTTGATCGTTTCTGCGTCGTGTCCGCGCGACAACAGCCCGCGCGTCAGGTTCGGCAACTGGCTTACGCCTTCCAGGCCGACCGGAAAATCGTAGGAGGTGCCGAATGCCTGCGCGTGCCTGCGGAGATTGACCTTCTCCACATCCGTCCAACCTTCGATAAAATCCAGCCCGAGACTGACGGCCTTCGCCCCGGCAAGGCCGACGAGGTAATCGGCCTGGTCGAGCAAGTCCTGAATATGCGGCCGGCTGCCGTCGCTGCGTAGGAAGGCGGGAAAGGCATTGAGGCCGATCACCCCGCCGCCGCGCGTCAGGGCCAAGATCTGATCGTCCGTCTTGTTCCTCGTATTGTCGCAAAGCCTGCGCGCGTTGGAATGCGTGAAGGCAGGCGGCCGCTTCGCAACGCGGATCGCGTGATCGACCGAATTGTCGCCCACATGCGATAGGTCGACGGCTATTCCGGCGTCCTGCAGGGCGTGCAGCAGCTCGATACCGTAGAGACTGAGCCCGCCGCCTTCGGGTTCGAGGCAACCGTCCGCCGCAAGATTGCGTTGGTTGTATGTGATTTGAACACAGCGGATTCCCAGCGTGTGAAACGATTCGACGAGGCCGAGATCGTCGCCGAACGGCGTCGCATTCTGGAACGCCATGACGACACCGAGCTTTCCGGCCTCTCTCGCGCGATGGAAATCCTCGACCTCCAGCACCAGATGCATCCTGCTTTCGTCCTGATGGACCAGCCGGAGCGTGCGATCGATCGCGCGCTGCCCCGCTTCCGTATGGCTGCCGATCCCAGTTTCGACGCCGATGAAGACGGTCACGACGACGGCCGACATGCCGGCCTCGATGAGCCTGTCGGTAAAGGGCGGCTCCAGCGTGTAGGCAAGCGCCGTGCCATCGATCACCATCGCCTCGCGATGGATTTTCGCCGCCAGCTCTTCCCGCGCGTCCGTCAAATTGATGCGTGTGCCGGTATCGATTTCGCCCATACCTGCCCTTCCCTAAGAGTCTGGCTCGTAATATGTTGCTGCTTTCATTGGCGATAGTCGAGTCGGATGGCAGGAGCGGCCCGCCGGGCGATGCCGGGCATCGGCCAAGGACCGCGACGCACCAGTCGGCCGACAAGCGCCAACCCTTTGGGTGGCCTTTGTTTCATCGCTGGAGGGCGTCAGCGTCCGCTTGCGATGCCGCCAGCATCGCGGCACGGACCCTTCCTACCCAGCGATGAAACAAAGGCCATGAAATCAACAACATATTACGAGCCAGACTCTTAGAACGCGCCGTTCGGCCGGTTCGGAAAATAGCGGCCTGATTTTCTCTCCAGCATAGCGGGAAAAACGCCATGGTGTGCGGCTCTTGCACCGCGATGGTAAGTTGCCGGCCGACCAAACGGACAAGGACTTCCCTATGGAATACCGCAATCTCGGCCGCAGCGGCCTGCGCGTCTCCCGCGTCTGCCTGGGCACGATGATGTTCGGCGGCGCGACCGACCGGAAGGCGGGTGCGGCGATCGTCAACGCGGCGCGCGATGCGGGCGTCAATTTCATCGACACCGCGAACGGCTACAACAAGGGTGCGTCGGAAAGCATGGTCGGCAAGCTGATCGCCAAGGACTGGGACGAATGGGTGTTGGCGACCAAGGGCGCCGCCAACATCGGGCCCGGCCCCTACGAGCGCGGGATCAGCCGCAAAGCGCTGATGAAGTTCCTCGAAGACAGCCTTGTGCGGCTCAAGACCGACTATATCGACCTCTACTATTTGCATAAGGACGAGGAAGAGAAGGATCTGGCGGAGACAGTCGGCGCGATAGGCGACATGATCCGTGCCGGCAAGGTGCGCTATTGGGGCCTGTCGAACTACCGCGGCTGGCGGCACGCCGAAGCCGTCCATGTCGCGGACAGGCTGGGCGTACCGCGGCCGGCGGCGAGCCAGCCTTACTACAACGCGATGAACCGCCAGCCGGAAACCGAGATCCTGCCGGCCTGCGCGCATCACGGAATCGGCGTCGTGCCCTATTCGCCGCTGGCCCGCGGCGTGCTGACCGGCAAGTACGACCCCAAGGCGAAACCGGCCAAGGGCACGCGCGCGGGCCGCAACGACCGGCGCATCATGGAGACCGAGTTCCGCCCCGAATCCCTGCGCCTGGCGCAGCGCATCCGCAAACACGCCGAGAGGCGCGGCATGGCCGCAGCGGCCTTCGCCTTCCTGTGGGTGCTGAACAACCGCATCGTGACCAGCGCGCTGGCCGGGCCGCGCACCCTGGCGCAGTGGAAATCCTATATCGCGGCGACGAAGCACCACTTCACGGCGGAGGACGAGGCGCTGATCGACTCCATGGTCGCCTCCGGCCACCCCTCGACGCCGGGCTACAACGACCCGCAATACGATATCCTCGGCCGCCTGGCGGAGAGCGGCTGAAACAGAGAGAAATAGATCCATGGGAAATCGTTTGCAGGACAAGATCGCCATCGTCGTCGGCGCCGGCCAGAGCCCCGGCCCGACGCCGGCCATCGGCAACGGACGCGCGACGGCGATGCTGTTCGCCCGCGAAGGCGCGAAGGTGCTGGCCGTCGACCGGAGCATCGAGTCGGCGGAAGAAACCGTCTCTTTAATTAGAGCCGAAGGCGGCGAGGCGGCGGCGCACGCCGCGGACGTCACCAGCGAGGACGACATGAAAGGCATGGTCGAGGCCTGCGTTGCGCGCTGGGGCCGGATCGACGTGCTGCACAACAATGTCGGGATCAGCGTCGAAGGCGGCGACGCGCCGATGACGGAAATCACCACCGAAGCCTTCGACAGGATCGTCGCGGTCAATCTGCGCAGCATGGTCTACGCCTGCAAACACACCTTGCCGGTGATGCGAGAACAGCAAAGCGGCGCGATCGTCAATATCTCGTCGATGGCGTCGATTTCGAGCTATCCCTGGGTGACCTACAAGGCGACGAAGTCGGCCATGGTGGCCCTGACCCAGCAACTCGCCTTTCAGAACGCGCAATACGGCATCCGTGCCAACGTCATCCTGCCGGGCCTGATGGACACGCCGATGGCCGTCGACCGCCGCGCCGACGCCTTCGACCGCCCGCGCGAGGACATCGCCGCCGAACACGACGCCAAGGTGCTGCTTAAAGGCAAGATGGGCACCGGCTGGGACGTCGCCCATGCCGCGCTGTTCCTCGCCTCCGACGAGGCGGGCTTCATCACCGGCGTGACCTTGCCGGTGGATGGCGGGGCAGCACGCGGGTCGGTTAGACCGGATCGCGATTTAGTAAATATTAGCGCATTAATTTCGCAACCCAGCCTTGCGCAGACCGCCCAATAGGCGCTCGTAAGTCTTTAACGCTACAGGATCGTCAGAGGCAACTTGACGCCGATAACGGCTAAGCGTAATTGCAGGCCGCCGGCGCTTGAAGTCTTGAAGCGCTGCACTTGCCTTGTTCATATCGCCAAGATGCGCGTACGCGCTCGCGAGAACAGCATAGTTGTGCGAATGCTTTGGGTTCGCCGCAACGCCCTTCTGGGCAGTATCGATGGCGAGCGCATCGTCACCGATCAAAATTTGCGCTCGAGCGATTGTGCCGTACCAAACCGATCGAAGCGGATCGCGTGGACTTAGGGCGAACGCGCGTTCGACCCAATGAATCGCGTCGCGGGGGCGGCCCATGCGGATGAGGTTTATACCGGAGAAAAAGTAAGCCGGAGCATGATTACGGTTGAGGTCGATACATTGGCGCATCAGCTCTTGCGATTTCCGGGTATCTCCCGCTGCATAGTAAAGAAAGCCAAGGGAATAAACCGCATCGGCGTTCTTGGAATCGAGCGCTATCGATTTTTCACCGGCTGCAATGCCTTTTCGAAGCGCTTCCTCCTTCGACATCCCCCATCTATATGTGGCGGCGCGTGCGTAGGCGTATGCGGCGACGCCCAATGCCTCCGCATTGTCGGGGTCAACCGCCAAAGCACGAGCAACATGAGCCAGTGCTGACTTATTGGTTACAGGGGATTGCGGCCTGGTCCAGAGGTCCGCCCACGCGCGCAGCGCAAAGTCACCGGCTTCAAGGTTTTCGGTGTTGGCCCGGGCGGCCTGACGGCTTAATGCATCCTTAAGTTCCAGATTGAGGGCCCGCGCAATTTGGCCCGTCACTTCATTCTGAAAAGCATACATGTCGCCGACAGTCTTTTCGTAGCGCTCCGACCACACTTGCTGCCCGGTTTCCCCGTCTGTAAGCCGTACGTTGACGCGCACCTCCGAACGAGCTTTCCGTATTGTCCCTTCTAGCAAGTATCGAACCTTGAGTTCGTCGGCCACGCGCTTCGAATCCACATTCTGTCCGCGATAGGTTGCCGCTGTACTGCGAGAGATAACGAAACTGCCGGAAATGCGCGAGAGGTCCGCGGTGAGGTCCTCGGTCAGCGCATCCGCGAAATAGTCCTGATCCTTTTCACCGCTCAAGTTGGTGAACGGAAGCACAGCGATGGAGAGCCGCGGATTGCCAAGGCTCGGCGGTTTCTCGTCGCTGACCAACATGTAAGTTGGCAAGATTGTCCAAGCGCCGAACCCGGCAACAACGACGGTAAGCACGACCAAGGCCGCGATCAGCACCTGCTTTCGGTTGCCGTTGCGCGAACGACGCGGTGCTTTCGGCCTCTCTCCGTCCTGTAAGACCCGGAAAGCCCGGACAGGTCGCTTGATGTTCTTGACCTCGACCTCACCCATATCGTCCAGCGCAATGTCCAGGAGGTCGCGGATTTGATCGCGAGCGGCGCGGGAGATGCAGATGCCGCCCGGCTCCGCCAGCCCTTCAAGCCGGGCAGCCACATTGACGCCAGAACCCAGCAAGTCGCCGTTCTGGTCGATAACGTCGCCGAGATTAATGCCGATGCGATACTGAATACGACGGTCCTCGGGAACATCTGCTTCGCGCGCCAACATCGCCCGCTGGATAGCAATGGCGCACTCGACGGCATCGACGACGCTCGCAAAGCCGCCGGATACGATCGGCGTCGCCGGCAGCCGCGGCGGCGTGCAACCCGGTATAGGCCGACGCTTCGCCAGGCGATGGCGGCACCTGCGCCGCCGCCGCTGCGGCATGCAGACAAAGCGTTATGGCGCCAATAGTGAACCGCTTTAGGCATGACATCGACGAATACTCTTCCGTCCTCAAAAGACCGATCGCGCTTTCGATGTTCTGGCTGTTCCCGTATTTGACTATTGTTAGCATCTGTTCGGCATCGTTATCGCGTTCTCGAACATCGCAATCAGGAGACTGACACATGGCCGTAAAGGAATTAATCAAGGAACAGCGTTTCTTGGCGGAGGTGGAACGGGGAATTCGAAAGGCCAATCAGGAGGTCATCCATCAGCGCATCCCGCCGATCACGCCGGAAAATCTGATGCCCTTTGCGACCTCGGTCGCCCGCCTGTGCGCGCGGTATTTGGAAGCGGCGTTCAAATTCACCGAAAAATCCAGCGGCGATACGCTGGAAGACAGCGAAATCGAAGAATTGCGCCGTCATCGCCTGATGTTCGAGGAAGCCCGCGCCGCGTTCGAAGCGTTGCGGCACGCGATCGAACGGGGCTATGTCGAGTTGGGCGAGGGTTAGGCCGGCGCGGCGCCGTCCGACGGCACCGGCGAGATCACCGTCGTCTGGTTCAAGTCCTCGCCGTACCACGCCCGGATTGCGGCCTCCCGTTGCCCGAACGAGCCGACATCGACGATTGCGGCCCGGCCGCCATGGTCATCAACCGTACTGTTTCAGGATACGCCGCGCGATGACCATGCGGTGCACTTCCGTCGGGCCTTCGTAGATCCGCGCCAGACGGAGGCGCTGCGACATGATGGCGAAGGGCAATTCGCGGGTCATGCCCATGGCGCCGAAGCTCTGCATCGCCTGGTCGAGAATTTCCGTCGCCATTTCCGTGGCGAAGACCTTGATCATCGAGGCGACGGTACGCACATCCTCGCCGCGGTCCTGCTTCTGCGCGGCGTCCATCACCATCAGGCGGGTGGCGTGGATCTTGGTCGCGCCGTCGGCGATCCACCATTGGATGGCTTGCCGGTCGCTCAGCTTGTGGCCGAAGGTCTCGCGCTGCTGGGTGTGCTCGCACATCATCTTGAGCGCGCGCTCGGCCATGCCGACGCACATCGCGCCCATCTCCAGCCGCCGCACGGTCAGGCGCTTCTGCATCGGCGCAAATCCGGCGCCGACTTCGCCCAGCACCTGGCTGTCCCCCAGGCGCAGATCGTCCATGATCAGCTCATAGGTGCGCGAGCCGCCGAGCATGGGTATTTCCCGCTCGATGATGAAGCCGGGCGTCCCCTGGTCGACGATGAAGGCGGTAATGCCGCCGCGCGCGCCCTTGTCCGGGTCGGTCATGGCCATCAGGATGATGAAGTCCGCCTTGGGCACGTTGGAGACCCAGATTTTGCGGCCGTTGATTACCCACTCGTTGTCCTCGCGGATGGCGCGGGTCTTCATCTGCGCCGGATCGCCGCCGGCGCCCGGTTCCGAGATGGCGATACAGGACTTCATCTCGCCCTGGGCGTAGGGCTGCATGTATTTGACCTTCTGCTCCGGCGTCGCGACGGCCATCAGCATGTGCAGATTGGGCGAGTCCGGCGGGAAAATGAACGGCGTGATGGTGCTCTTGATCTTCTCCTGTATCGCCAGCATCACCGGGGTCGGCAGTTCCGCGCCGCCCACCTCTTCCGGCGCGTCGAGCGCCCAGAGGCCGAGCTCCCGGCACTTCGCCAGCAGCGGTTCCTCTTCCTCCGGCAACAGCGCCAGCGGTCCGCCCGCGGCCTCCCGCGCCATGACGGCTTTCTCGAGCGGCATCAACGCGTCATCGACGAACTTCTCGACGAGGTCGATGATCATCCGCTCGTCTTCGGCGAATTCGACTGTCATGGCGGTGGGTCCTTTTCCTAAATCGTTGTCGGCATGGCAACGGCCGTCACTCCGCCGCTTCGGTGAGATCGAACACGTTGACCGCGCCCTGGTCGCGCAGACCGTCGACCTCGGCGTTGCCGTACCCCAGGCCGAGCAGCACCTCGCGGCTGTGCTCACCGAGACGCGGGGTGTGGCCGCGGGCTTCGCCTTGCCGCAGCGGCGGGTGGCCGGGCAGGATCGGTATGGGGATGCGGCCCATGCCGCTTTGCTCGATCCAGGAAAGCGCGTCGACTTCCTTGACGTGCGCGTCTTCGAAATAATTGCCGTAATCGTTGACCGGCCCGTTCAGCACGGCCGCCTCGTTCAGCGCCGTGTTGAGTTCGGCGACGGTGTAGTCCTGGACGATGTCGCGCAGCATCGGCATCAGCGCCGTCTCGTTCTCGAAGCGCGCCGCGACCGTCGCGAAGCGCGGGTCCGCGGCCCATTCATCCTTGCCGATAAACTTGCACAAAGCCTGGAAATGGCTGTCGCGGCGGCCGTTGATGTTGATGAAACCGTCCTTCGCCTGGAAGGTGCCGACGGGCACGCCGGGCGACTGGACGTCCGCCCCTTCCAATGCAAATTCCACCATCTTGGCCGCCTGGAACGCGCCGACCGATTCCATCAGGCTGGTCGCGATATTCGCACCCTTGCCCTGCATGGCGCGGCGGTAGATCGCCGGGGCGACCGCCTGGAACGCGTACAGGCCGCTCGAGACGTCGATTGCCAGCATGCCGACCCGCATCGGCATGCCGTTCGATTCCCGGTTGACCGACATCAGGCCGGAAAAGGCTTGCATCACGGAATCGGTGGCCGGCAGTTTGGCCATCGGACCGGTCTGCCCTAAACCGGTGATGGATAGATAAACGACCGTCGGGTTCTCCTGCATCACGCTCGGATAATCGAGTCCGAACTTCTTCATCACGCCTGGCCGGTAGTTCTCCAGGATTACGTCCGCCTCGTTGGCGAGGCGCTTGGCGATGGCGAGGCCGTCCGGGTTCTTGAGATTGAGCGCGAGGCTTTTCTTGCCGCGATTGAAGGCGACGCCGTAGGCGCAGTTGTCGCCATGCTGCTTGCCGATCTGGCGGCCCCAATCGCCGTCGAGCGGCTCCAGTTTCACCACGTCGGCGCCGTGCTGCGCGAGCAGCATGCCGCAATGCGGCCCCGCCACGCCCTGCGAGAAATCCAATACCTTGAGGCCGCTATAGGCCTGGTCGTCACTCATGTCCGGTCGTCTCCAGTCGTTCTATGCTATTCCGCCGCCTTCGGCTGATGACCGACGGAATCCGCGTATTTCGCCAGCTCCGCCTCGCCGAGGAATTCCTTTTCCCACTCCATGACCTGGTCGAAGCCGGCGAAGGTGTGGAAGTCGCCGATCGGGTGGTTCTGGAACTGCGCGGCGAAACGCTTCTCCGCATCCGGGCCGTCCTCTTTCATTTCGACCGCCAGGTCGTAGACCGTCTGCATCGTCGCCCGCAGGGTCGCGCCCGGCGCGATGGTGACCGCGATGCCGAGCTCCTGCAGCTCGTCCTGGCTGAAGCGCGGCGAGATGCCGGTCTGGTTATAGAGGATCGGGCCGTTGACCTCGGCGCAGACGCGTTTGACCTCTTCGACGTCGGTCGGCCCCTCGACGAAGGCCAAGTCGGCGCCCGCCTCGAGATAGGCGTTGGCCCGCATGATCGCGTCGTCCAGGGTGCCGCCATGCGCGCCGCGCGCGTCGGTGCGGGCGATCAGCACGAAGTCGGGATCGATCTCCTGGCGCGCGTAATCGGCGGCGCGGTACTTGCCGCACGCCTCCTCGACCGGGATCACCATGCGCCCGGCGACATGGCCGCAGCGCTTGGGAATGATCTGGTCCTCGATGTGAATCGCCGCGACGCCGGTCTGGATATATTCGCGGACCGTGCGGATGACGTTGATCGCGTTGCCGTAGCCATTGTCGGAATCGGCAATTACCGGCGCGCTCGTCACGTTGGCGATATTGCGCGCGTTGAAATGCATTTCGGTCATCGTCGCCAGCCCGCAATCCGGCATGCCGAGCAGCGACAGCGAGGTGCCGTACCCGGTCATATAGATCGCCGGGAAGCCGACCTGGTCGAGGATCTTGGCGCTCAACGCGTTGTAGCAACCGGGCACGAAGATCGATTTACCTTCCTTCAATATCTCGCGGAGTTTCGTCGTTTTCTTCATTGGGTTTCCTTCCTGACGCTATTTTTCACGCCAATCAAATTCGTAAACCGTCACCCTCGGGCTTGACCCGAGGGTCCACATTTCAACAACGCCATCGTTTCACATTGGATTCTCGGGTCAAGCCCGAGAATGACGCGGTGGTTTATGATGCGCAGTGGCCACAGGCCTTGCAAGCACCCCTCTACACCACCGACTCCGCGCCCAGCAGCACGGTGCATTGGCTCGACAGTACGCCGCCATTGCCGTGCGCCAGCGCCACTTCGGCGCCGTCGACCTGGCGCGGGCCGCAGGCGCCTTGGATCTGGCGCGTCGCCTCGATCAGGACCAGCAGCCCGTACATGCCGGGATGGCAATAGGACAGGCCGCCGCCGTTGGTGTTGACCGGGAAGCGCCCACCCGGCGCGATGCCGCCATCCGACACGAAAGCGCCACCCTCGCCCTTGGCGCAGAAGCCGAGATCTTCCAGAAACAGCAGGGTGCAGATCGTGAAGGCGTCGTACAGGATCGCCACGTCGGCGTCGGACGGCTTAAGCCCAGCAGCCTGATACGCAAGCTGCCCCGACTCGACCGCGCCGGTCGTGGTGAAGTCCGGCATGCTGGAGATGTTCTGGTGGGTGATGAATTCGCCCGTCCCCAGCACGTAGGCCGGTTTCCGCTTGAGGTCCTTGGCGCGCTCCGCCGTGGTCATGATGATCGCGCCGCCGCCGTCGGTGACGAGGCAGCAATCGCGTACGGTCAGCGGATGGCTGATCATGCGCGCGTTCAGCACGTCCTCCACCGTGAGCGGTTCTTTCTCCCAGGCGACCGGGTTCATCAGCGCCCATTGCCGCGCAGCGACCGCGATCTCTGCCAGATGCTCGCGCGTGGTGCCGTATTCGTGCATGTGGCGCGAGGCGGCCAGGGCGTACGCGCTCGGCGGCATCATCGGCCGATACGGGTCCTCGTACGGGTTTAGCTCGCGCGCCGATGCGGCGGCGCGGCTCACCGAACGCTGCGTACTGCCATAGGCGATCAAGGCAACCTCGCACAGCCCGGCATGGATCGCGGCCTGCGCATGGGTGATATGCGCCATGAAGGAGGAGCCGCCGATCTGGGTCGAATCGAAATAGCGCGGCCGCAGGCCGAGATATTCGCACACGCCCATCGCCGCCATGCGCGACTGGCTGGTCGACACGAACAGCCAGTCGATATCGCCGAGCGACAGGCCGCAATCCTCCAACGCGCGATGTGTCGCCTGCCCCATCAAATCGAAGATACTGGTGTCCGGCGCAACGAGGCCGAGATCGGATTCGGCCGTCGCGACGATCGCCATTTTTCCGCGTAAGTCGGCCATGATCAGCCCTCCGCCGGATCGAAGACGGGATGGATGGGCTCCGCGTCGGTGCCGGGGATCATGCGGACCTTGACCCGCATACCGACCACGACCGCCATCGGATCGACGGATTCGACGCGGCTCATCATACGGAAGCCTTCATCCAGCTCGATCATCGAGATGTCGTACGGATCCTCGCCGCGACGGTGCAGCGTCGTCGTCGCGTAGACGGTCCCGACGCCCTTGCTGACCCGCCACTCCAGATTCGGCCGCGCCGTGTTTGGCGCGACGGCGCGCGGATAGAAAACCGCTTTTCCGCTGACCGGATCGATCTGATAGGCGAGTTCGCCCTTTTCGCAATGGTCTCGAAAAATTGCCAGCGGCGATTTCGGCTGATCAGCCATGGTTACGCGTTTCTTAGTCTGTGGAGATCGAAGTGGCCGACAGAGTGGCGCGCGGCGCCAGCGTGCGCAAGGGTCGCCCAGGAACAATTTTTTGTCCGGGCTGAAGGTGCGAGATGAGGGAGCGCGCACCTGCTGAAGGTGATTTGGGTCGTTTCCAAGCTTGGCTTGACGACGTCATGAGAGCCGCCTGACTCCGCCGAGCGGCGTTTTCTGG
>JAKZTB010000095.1:0-40463 GCA_047517345.1 Alphaproteobacteria bacterium | reverse complement strand
GCGCTCCCCTATATCCGGTTTGCGCCCATTCTAGCCCTAGTGGGTGTGGGTGTAAACCGGATAGGCAAGAATGGAACAATCATCAATGCTGCAACGAACTCATCCTTATCTTCCCATATTATGACAAGGATGGCGGTAATTATCATCACAGAGAGCAATACAGATGATTCAAAAAACCACGGCGGAAATTGGTGAGAAACAGAATCCGGCGCGAATAGCGAAGCCCCGAACGCAACCGCTGGGACCAGTCCAAGTGCCAAAAAATTTCTTTCGTGAAATACATCCAAATACCATGACCACAAAAATAGCCAGATGGCACCAAAGCAGACGGTCATGATGATCGCCGGCAACGCCGGCACGCCGGTTGGCGCAAATGTCGGAATTGCATCGAAGGTAACAGCAAGGATACCGCCGACCATTGCGGTAAAAAACAACGCAGATAGCCCTATCGCGGCCCATTCTACGTACGTTGACCGTTCGTCTTCAGACACCAATATCCACTTTCCCGCAACGGTCCCCGCCATCCCGGCCAGCCCGAGGCCGACTACGATCGATAACGCTTCAAGCGTTCGCGGCGCGACTGTCAGTCCGGCCACAATCGCCAAAACGAACAAAATATGCCGCGGCTAAGCGCCGTTAGCCACCAAACCGCGGATTGCTTGTCCCGATCCAGGTCTTGCAGTAAAAAACGGTAGAAACGGTCGAACGAGACGCTCGTCCGCATGCGAAGGCTCAGCCGCACCGCGAGCCAGCCTAGAAAGCCCTTCACCCTTTCTGGACTATAGCGATACTCCGCTTCCTTCACATCGTTGTCCGGGTTTTCGTCGAAGGGCAGGTTACGGTCGCGCCGTTCCTTACGCTGCAGCATCTTATCGACATAGACCGACATCAGTCGGTGACGCCGCTCGGTCAAAGAGAGTCCGGCATCGGATTCCGACGGCGCCGACGTGCCGTAGGCAAGGGTCATCATACAAAGCGTCAGAGGCGTGCGCGCCATTTCTTCCAAGGCGGCGTCCTTCGGCAAGGCGTCCCGCAACCCAACTGCCCGCGTTGCCGTCAGATAGCCCTCGACCTGCGCCGGCGAAAGCGGTTGCAGCGTAATCGCGCCATCCAACTCCAGGCGGGTTTCCTGACGTTCCCGTAAGGGCGTATATTCGTGGATGCGGCTGCAGACCACGGTCGTCGTTTGCGGCCGGTCGTGCAGGAAGGTTTCGTTAAGAACCTTAACCAGCTCGCCGCGGCGATGGTCGTCCACCTCATCGAGGCCATCGAACAAGACGGCGACGTTGTCGCCTTGAAGCCAGACGCGGGCAATCTCTCTCGAAATGCCAGGATATTCGTTAAATTCGTCCGCCAGCCATTGTTCGACTCGGCCATCGGCATCGGTTGATTGTTGAGGTTGCTTATCGCCTAGGAACGGCAGTTTGAGGCCTTCAGATCTATCCAACTGAAATTTCGACAGATTGACGAACAATGGTACAGGCGCCGATGAATCCGCTCTCGCCTCGGCAATCAACTGTTGTGCGATATGGAGTAAGGTCGTCGTCTTACCCGACCCAGGAGCACCGAGAATCAAAACGCGTCGGTTGTAGGCGCTCATGCCTTCACTGATCGAATCGAACGTCTGGGCGTCGTCATTGCCGACATAAACCCAAGGGGGACGGGTCGCGAGCGGATCATCGGAAATATCGAGGTCGAGAAACGCCTCCGCGTGAATCGACCCTGCGATGCGTTGTTTAATTTCCTGCTCGAAGATGTCGAGATATCGCGCGCGAAATTGAGAATCGTCTAGTTGTCGTGAAGGTCGATCCGCGACGGTTTGGGCCGGCCGTCTTTCGGATTCCCTCGAGCGCCGGTCCGTAGGGTGAACTTGTCCCTGCCGGTGTTTGGCGAGAAAATCGAGATACGCCAACACACAGATACAGGCCAATGTCCCAATGACGGTGAGCTCCGAAGGTGGGCCAAACCAAGCTCCGACCCACGATGGGGGCGTTTCACCTATCAGAATATAGTAGTAGCCGACCGAGCGAACGGCGCCTGCGCCGACGATCCACAGGCCGAACATCCATGCGAGCGCGCGGTACCAAGTTGGTCGGAACCGAAGAACATAATAGATGGCAAAAGCGAGGACGACGCTGGCGCCAAACGTTATGCCGAAGAATTGGTAGTAAGAAAGCAGACCTGAAAGAATGGGGAGTGTGCTGAGCCAATGCGCGCTGAATAGCGCCGCTCCTAGAACGCCAATTGCCGCTGCCGACCATTTCAGGATTGTTGACTTCACAGACAAACCGACCTTTTCATTTCACCGCTTCTGCTATTACAACAATATTCCATGACAATCGAAGCGATTAGAAACGCAAGTAGAGAGAAGGCTTGGTCCTTGTTCAAGTGTATCTTTTCGCTTTGCAGGAGCTCCATGCCATGACCGACCCGACATCTTTCAAGGTCGACGTGCCCGATGCGGTGTTGGACGACCTGGCGCGGCGGCTCGACAACATCCGCTGGCCCGACGAGCCGGACGAGGCGGGCTGGGCGTTCGGCGCCAATCTCGGCTACATGAAGAAGCTCGCCGCCCATTGGCGGGACGGGTTCGACTGGCGGGCGGCGGAGGCCAGGATCAACCGCTTTCCGCAATTCACCGCGCCGGTGCCGATGCTGAACGGCGACCCGCTCGATATCCATTTCATCCACGAGAAGGGCAGCGGCGACAACCCGCTCCCGCTGCTGCTGATGCATGGCTGGCCCGGCTCGATCGCCGAGTTCCTCGACGTGATCGAGCCGCTCGCCCATCCGGAGCGTTTCGGCGGCAATGCCGCGGACGGCTTCGACGTGATCGCCCCATCGCTGCCGGGCTTCGGCTTCTCCGGCATTCCGCCGATCACGATCGGCCCGCAGGCGGTCGGCGGCATGACGAGCCATCTGATGCGCGACGTGCTCGGCTGCGAGCGCTACGTCGCGCAGGGCGGCGACTGGGGCGGCATCATCGCCGCGCGTATCGCGCTCGACTATCCCGATGGGTTGGCCGCGCTGCACGTCAACATCCTGCCGCTGCGCCCCAGCACCGGCCCCGACGACCCGCCGATGACCGAGGACGAAAAATCCTGGTTCGGCACCGTGAAGCGCCATCTGCGGCAGGAAACCGCCTACCAGGACATCCAGGCGACCAAGCCGCAGACCCTCGCCTACGGGCTGACCGACTCGCCGATCGGTCTCGCCGGCTGGATCGCCGAGAAATTCCACCGCTGGACCGATCCCACGGCAGCGGAACCGCCCTTCGCGATGGACGCCATCCTGACCAACATCATGATCTATTGGGCGACGGGCACGATCAACAGCTCGACCCGCATCTATCGCGGCTACCGCGAGGAACGCTGCGGGGGGCTCGCACCGGGCCAGAGGATCGAGCAACCGCTCGGCCTCTGCCTGCCGCCGAACGACCTGTTCCCGCCGCCGCAGTCGAGCTGGGTCCGGCGCCTCGGCAATGTCACGCACGAGACGCGGCTGGCGAAGGGCGGCCATTTCACGGCAATGGAAGTCGGCCTGCCGTTCGTCGAGGATGTTCGGGCGTTCTTCCGGAGCGTGCGCAAGGATTAGCAGGAAACACTATCGCGTGATCGTCGCGCGGCACTATGCACGCTCAAATAATCCACCTTATGTCATAAATTGACATTTATTGCCATCGATCTGCATTATACATTCTAGGAGGCGAAAAATGGCGAAGAACGTTTCTCTCGGAAAATATTATGATGAATTCGTAGAGCATAAGGTTCGGTCGGGCCGCTACGCAACCGCGAGCGAGGTCATTCGCGACGGCTTACGGCACTTGGAAAACCAGGAGCGGCGCGAAACCCAAAGACTCGCGATACTTCGCGCTGAAATCCAAAAAGGTCTGGACGATCCTAGCTATGTGGATGGCGAAGCCGCTTTTTCGGAACTCGACGCGATTATCGACGGCACCGACGGCAACCGATAGTGCCGTCCTTTCGGCTCAAGCGAATTGCCCTAGAGGATCTGAAAGGAATCGTCCGATACATTGCAGCCAACAACCCGGAAGCGGCCCGAAAGTTTCGCAACGAACTGTATGAAAAATTCCGTCTCCTTGCCCGGAACCCTCAGATTGCGCCCGAGCGACCCGACCTTGCCCCAAACCTGAGGTACCTGCCACATGGCAACTATTTGATCTTTTTTATGCTCGATGACGACGGGATCGTGGTCATACGCGTCCTGCACGGTGCGCGCCACATTGCGCCCGAACTCTTTACACCGATTCTGAGTTAGAAGTAGCGCGCGCCGTAGCGATCGCCTTCCACACCCGGTCCGGGGTCGCGGGCATTTCAAAATGCTCGATGCCCAGTTCCGACAACGCGTTGTTGATCGCGTTCATGACCGCCGCCAGCGCCCCGACGGTGCCCGCCTCGCCGACGCCTTTGACGCCGAGCGGATTGGTCTTCGTCAGCACGGGGTGCGCGCCGACATCGTAATCGCAGAAATCGTCCGCGCGCGGCATGCTGTAATCCATGAAGGAACCGCTCAGCAGCTGACCGCTGCCGCGGTCGTAGACCATGTTCTCCATCAGCGCCTGGCCCGCGCCCTGGGCGATGCCGCCATGCACTTGGCCCTTGACCAGCAACGGGTTGAGCTCGAACCCGCAATCGTCGACGACGGTGTAGCGGTCGAGGGCGATCTCGCCAGTTTCCGGTATGATCTCGACCTCGACGATATGGCAGCCATTGGGGTAATTCGCGACCTCCGGCGTGTAGCTCGCGAGTTCGGCGAGGGTCGGCTCCATGCCCGGCGGCAGCTTGCCCGGATCGAAGGCCAGCGCCACGGCGTCCAGGAAAGGCATCGCGCGGTCGGTGCCGACGATGGAGAATACGCCGTCTTCGAAGGCGATATCCTCGGCCGCGGCTTCCAGAGCGTGCGCGGCGATCCGCTTGGTCTTGTCGACCACCTTTTCCATCGCCTTGAGGACGGCGGCCGAGCCGATCGTCGCCGTCCGCGACCCCCCGGTGCCGGTGCCGAAAGAGACGGCGTCGGTATCGCCTTCGACGACCCGGACGCGCTCCGGATCGATGCCCAAGGTGCCGCAAACGATCTGCTTGTAGATCGTCTCGTGGCCCTGGCCGTGCGGTGTCGTCCCGATCAGGATCACGGCGTCGCCGGACGGGTCGAAGCGCAGTTCCGCGGTTTCCAGCTGCGCCGCGGCGGCGCGTTCGATGGTGCAGGAAACGCCGATGCCGCGCAGCTTGCCGGTCGATTCCGTTTCCGCCCGCCGCGCGGCGAACCCCGTGTAGTCGGCTTTGAACAGCGCCTGGTCGAGGACCTCTTCGAACTCGCCGCAATCGTAGGTGAAGGTCAGCGGCGTCTTGTAGGGCAGTTGGCCGGGCGCGATCATATTGCGCCGCCGCAGCTCGACCGGATCGATGCCGAGCCGCCCGGCCGCGATGTCGATCGTCCGCTCCAGGATGTAGGAGGCTTCCGGCCGGCCGGCGCCGCGATAGGGCGACAGCGGCGACGTATTGGTCAGCACAGCGCTGACCGCGACATGCATCGCCGGCGTCGTATAGACACCCGCGAGCCCGCCGACATTACCGGTCGGCGCGCCCATGCCCAGGAACGCGAGATAGGCGCCGACGGCCGCACTCGTCTCCACCCCCATGGCCAAGAACCTGCCGTTCTCGTCGAGCGCCAAGGTGACGTCGCTGACATTGTCGCGCGCATGGTCGTCCGCCGGAAATCCCTCGCTGCGTTCGCAGCGCCATTTGACCGGACGGCCGAGCCGTTTGGCGGCCCAGGCGGCGAGCGGCACCTCGGGATAGATCGCGCCCTTCATGCCGAACGAGCCGCCGAGATCGCCCGTGACGAAACGGATCTGGCTCTCGCGTATATGGAACAGGTTCTTCGCCAGGTTCGCGCGCCAGGCGTAGGGCCGCTGCACGCCGGTATGGATCGTGTAGCGCTCCGTGCCCGGATCGAAGTCGGCGAGTACGCCGCGCGGTTCCATCGTGTTCGCGGTGATGCGGTTGATGACGTAGCGCTGCCGGACGACATGCGCCGCGCCCGCGACCGCCGCGTCGACGGCGGCCCTGTCGCCTACCTCGTAGAAGAAGGACTCGTTATCCGGGCAATCGTCCCAAATCGCGGACGACTCTCGCGCGTCTTCCGTCACGACATTGATTGGCAGGGGCTCGTAATCAACATCGACGGCTTCCGCCGCGTCCTTCGCCTGATCGACCGTTTCCGCGACCACCATGGCGACGATCTGGCCGACATGCCGGATGCGATCCGCCGTCAGGGCGGGGCGCGGCGGCCGGTACATCACCGAGCCGTCCCGGCGCTTATAGGGAGTAGGCCCGGCGATAAACCCCAGCCCGTCAGCCGCATAATCGGCGCCGGTCAGGACCGCGAGGACCCCGGGCATCGCCCGCGCCGCGGGCGCGTCGATCGACTTGATTTCCGCGTGGGCATGCGGCGCGCGGACCATGAAGGCGCAGGCCTGGCCCGTCAGGTCAAAATCGTCGACATAGTTGCCGTGCCCCCGCAGCAGGCGAGGATCCTCGGTGCGCGGCACCGCTTGACCGACGGCGAATTTCATCATTGTCGTCTTCCTTACCCTTTAATCCGCTCAGCCTTCCATCACGCCGGCAATCGTGAAACCGCCGTCGGCGAAGAACACATGGCCGGTGGTGAAACTGCATTCGTCGGAGGCGAGGAACGCCGCGACCGACGCGATTTCCTCCGGCTGGCCGTAGCGCTTGAGCGGCATGCGGTTCTGCGCGCTGGCCATCAGCGCGCCCTGCACCTCCGGCCGGGTCAGGGTCGGACCCGGCCCGACCGCATTGACGAGAATGTTGTGCTCGGCGAGCTCGATCGCCATCGACTGGATCAAATTGATAACGCCGGCTTTGCTGGCGCCGTAGGCGGCCCGTCCGCGCCCGCCGAACACACCCGAGTTCGAGGCGACATTGACGATCCGGCCGCCCTCGCCCTGCGCCACCATCTGGCGGGCGGCGATCTGCCCGCACAGGAAGGTGCCGCGCAGATTGATCCCGATGACCTTCTCCCAATGCGCGTCCGAGGCTTCGAGGAATGGTTCGCGGTCCATGACGCCGGCGCTGCAGGCCAGGATATCGAGCCGCGACCACAGGGATACCGCCTGATCGACGGCGCGTTGCACGTCGTCGCGCCGCGCGACATCGATCGCGCAATTCTCCGCGATGCCGCCCGCGGCGGCGATCTTGGCGGCACTCGCCGCCGCCGGTTCTTCATCAATGTCACAGACCAGAACCCGCGCACCTTCCGACGCCAGCCTGGTTGCTATCGCGGCGCCAATTCCATGACCGGCACCGGTGACCATCGCGACTTTGTTTGCAAACCGCATGGCGTTGCCTCAGTGCGCCCAGGCGGCGACGGGCCGAGCTTCGCCGCGCACCTGCGTCCGGTGCATATGCCGCGGCATGCTCGGGTCGAGCTCGTTGCGGCGGTGCAGTGCACAACGGTTATCCCAGATCACAAGATCGCCGACCCGCCAGTTCTGTGTCCAGTGGTGTGGACCGTTGTTGATGTGGTTCCACAGCGCGTCCAGCAACGCGTCGCCATCTTCGACGGGCAAGCTGGGAACGAAGGCGTTCGGGCGCCGACCGAGGAACAGTGCCGGACGGCCGGTCGCTGGATGGCGGATGACGAAGGGATGGATGGCGCCGGGCCGATCTTCATGGCTGTAGGATTCGTCGTAGCCGTGGCGCAGGCTGCCGGATGACGTTCGCGTCGCATCGTGCTTGCAGGTCAGGCCCTGGATACGCGACAGAAGATCATCGGGCAGCGTCTCGTACGCCATGTACATGTTGTAGAACGAGGTATCGCCGCCGGTCTGCGGCACTTCCATGCCATAGAGCAGGCTCGCCTTCGGCGGTATGTCGTTATAGGTCATGTCCTGGTGCCAGACGAGCTCCGAATTGCCCAGCGCGCCGACCGACTGGCCGTCCACGACGATGTTCGAAAGCACCGTAATCTCCGGGCGGCTCGGATCGAAAGGCGTCCCGCCACGGCCCGTCGGCGCCATATCCAGCGCGCCGAACCGGCAGCTGAAATCGGCAAGACTATCGTCGTCCAACAGCTGTCCGCGGAAGCGAAGCACCAGATGGTCGTGCCACGCCTGTTCGATGACGGCGAACGCCGCGTCGTCGATTTCCCGCAGATCGACCCCTTCGATATCGGCACCCAGCGCGGCGCCTGTCGGGACGACATTCGGCAGGTCAGTCATCTCTCCTCCATAACTTCCTCAACTTCCGTCCGGCGGCAGCGCATCGCGCAACAGTGTACCGAACACCACCATCTCCGGGCTCGTAACCCGGTAGGTCCTGATCGCGGACAAGATCGCCCGGCCCTGCGCCGCCGTCGGCGGGGCATAGCCACCCGGTAGCGGCGGCAGCGACGCGACGATACCATCCGCTGCAGCGATAATCTCCTCTGCAATCGCCGCGCGCACGCGCCGCGCCGCCGCATCGTTCAGAAGCGGCGAGATCAAGGTTGCGGCATGCGCCACATAACCCGGCCACCCGGCCAGCAGGCGGTACAGGCCGGGGACGAACGCCTTGCCGCCGATCTCGGTCTTCAATTGCATCAGCACCGACGCCACATCCGGCGGGACCGTGTTCACATCGGCTATCGCCGGCATTGGCGGCAGCATCTCCGGCGGCGTCCAGGACGCGCGCGGCTGGTCCGACGCGCCCAGCACAGCGCCTTCGATCAGCCGCTCGACGCAGCCGGCGAACAGCAGGTTGATCGGCGAGACGCGTACGAAGTTCTCGCAGATATTGCGGATTGCGCGAACGCCCTTCGCGTCGACGCCCATGAGCCGCAGCGCTGCTGGCGACAGTCGCGGGAACGGCCCGGTGTCGGTCATTTTCGCACGGAGCCACGCCGTCTCGGGGATCGTGCCGTCGAGAAAGGCCGGCCGGCACGCCGCCCAGGCGTATTCGAGACAACCCGGCATCGTCGCGACATGGCGCTGCAGCGACGACACATAGAGCACACCGCTGTAGACGCGAATTTTCTCGTAGATCCGCGCGAGTTCGCCCGTCACTTCCGTTTCCGAAAGCTCGGCCATCGTCGTTTGCGGCGAAACGCTCATTTCAATTCAGTTTCAAGATCGAACGGTGGCATTTGCGGTCGTCGAACGTCAGTATGCGTCGTCACGTCAATAAAGAGAAACGCCCCATGCCCCGTATATCCCTGATCCACGCGGTCCATGTCGCGATCGACCCGGTTGTCGAGACCTTCCAATCGGATTGGCCCGAAGCCGACGTGTTCAGCCTGCTCGAAGACTCCCTGCCCGCCGACCTGCAGGAAGCCGGCGAGATCGACGATGCCATGATCGACCGCTTCAAGCGGCTGGCGGACTACGCTGCCGGCACCGGTGCCGACGCCATCCTGTTCACCTGTTCAGCCTTCGGCACGGCGATCGAGGCCGCCGCCGCGGCGCACACGTCGATGCCGGTCCTCAAGCCCAACGAAGCCACGTTCGAGGAGGCGATGACCAGGGGCGACCGGATCGGCATGGTCGCCACCTTCCAGCCGTCCATTCCCTCCATGGCACGGGAATTCGAAGCGATGGCGGCGGCGTCCGGATCGTCCGCCACGCTTGAAACGGCGTGCGTGCCCGACGCGATGGTCGCGCTCCGCGACGGCGACGCGGACACCCACAATCGATTGGTCGCGTGCGCTGTCGACCAGCTCGGAGAAACGGACGTGCTGTTGCTGGCGCAGTTTTCCACTGCGCAGGCCCGCCCGGCCGTCGAATACCGCTATTCCAAAACAATCCTGACCAGTCCGGCCAGCGCCGTGCGCAAGTTGCGCAGCCTGCTGGACGCCTGAACGGAAAACCGTGGAACGGCTTATCAACGGTGTGACCCAGCGCTACACGCTCGACGGCCCTGACGGCGCTCCGGTTCTCACCTTAGCGCACGCCTTGTCGCTCGACTTGCGAAGTTGGGACGCCCAGGTCGCCGCCTTCGAGGACCGCTACCGCGTGCTGTCTTTCGATCTGCGCGGGCATTCGCATATCGACGAGGATGGCGGGCCGTTCAGCATCGAAGACCTGGCCGGCGACGTCGTCGGTCTGCTCGACCATCTCGATATCGAGCGTACACATTTCGTCGGCAGTTCGCTCGGCGGCATGGTCGGGTTCGCCTTGGCGCTGAATCACGCCGACCGGCTCGATAGTCTCACCCTGGTCGCAACCCAAGGCGAACTGCCCGAGGCACGCGCGCTGATCCAGCAGAAGAACATCGCCGCGATGAACGCCTCGGAACGCGGTCTCGAACTGCAGGTCGACTCGATGCTGGAGCGGTTGACGCGGGCCGGCTACCGGACGGAAAATCCCGAGGGATACGCCACTCTGCGCGAGATGGCGGTGTGCGGCACGGTCGAAGGCTACGCCCGGTGCTGCGCCGCGATCGCCGCGATGAACTTCGACAGCCGGTTGGCCGATATCAAGGCGCCGACCCTGGTGGTCGCGGGCGCGAGGGATCCCTCGACGACGCCCGAACGGATGGCGATGTACCGGGACCGGATCCCCGGCGTGCGCATGGCGATCGTCGAGAACGCCGCGCACTTCCCCAATTTCGACGAACCGGACGCCTTCAACGCGGTCTTGGATGGGTTTCTGTCGAGGCTCTAACACCCCTCACTGTCTTTCTCGGGCTTGACCCGAGAATCCAATTCTGCGGCCTCGCGACGCTTCACTATGGACCCTCGGGTCAAGCCCAAGGGCGACAGGTGGTGAAACATCCTATTCCGCCGCCGCTTCCGCCAAGTCCAACCCGTACACGTCCCGCGCGGCCTGTTCGCTGATGCGGCCGCAGGCGAGGTCGTCGCGCACGGCGGCGCGTTCGCGCAGTTTCGGGTCGCCGTAGCCGCCGCCGCCGGAAATCTCGATCACGAAGCGGTCGCCCTTGCGGCACTGAATGTTGGAGGCGCCCGGATAGCGGATTTCCTCGCCGTCCCGGATCAGGGTGAAGGACACGAAGCTGCCGTCATATCCGCCAGCGAGGCCCCAGGGCGTCGAGTTGTGCCGGTCGCTGTTGGTGCTGATCAGCACGTCGTCGCTCAGGATATCGTGCACCCGCCGCGCGCCGAGCCCGCCGCGCCGTTGCCCGGCACCGCCGGAATCGGTGAACAGGGAATATTCCGCGATGCGCACGAAATCCTGATCCATTTCGATCGCCTCGGTCGGTGTGTTGCCGGTGTTGCTGAGCATCTGCGCGACAACTTCCGCGCCGTCATTTCCTGGGCCAGCGCCGTTGCCGCCCATGATGATCTCGGCGAACATCTGATAGCCGTCCGGGCCCGGCTGGCTCATCGTCACGGTGTTGGTCGTGTCCGCCCCGGCGGCGGAAAACAATTCCGGTGCGGCTTCCGCCAACGCCCGCTTGACGGCCGAGGCGGCGCGGTAGGACGCCGACATCCGGCCGCGTACCGGCGCCGGGTGGTGCGGGTCGAGCAATGAGCCCTTGCGCGTTTCGATCTCGATCGGCCGGTAGATACCGTCGTTGGTGGGCACCCCGGCTCCGGCCAACTGCCCGAAGACGGTCAACACCGCGGAATGGGTCGAGGCGACCGGATTGTTG
Source organism: Alphaproteobacteria bacterium (assembly GCA_047517345.1). Classification (GTDB taxonomy): domain Bacteria; phylum Pseudomonadota; class Alphaproteobacteria; order UBA8366. Next base: position 28,833 of record JAKZTB010000095.1, on the reverse strand, counting down.
ACCGGCCATGAAATCTGATCGTCGCTCTCCGACAGATCGACCCTGGCGGAGTCGCCATCGATCACGACCCGGGCGCGGATCACCGGCTGCGCACTGTTCAGTTTCTGGCCGTCGAGGCGGTCTTCGGCGAAATATTCGCCGTCGGGCAGCTTTGCGATGGTCGCCCGCAGCATCTTCTCCGAATAATCCTGCAGGCCCGCCATGCAATCGGTCGTCAGGTCGAGCCCATAGCGGTCGAACAGGTCCTGCAATAGCTCGCGGCCGCGCATCACCGCGGAAATCTGGGCGTGGAAATCGCCGATGACGATTTCAGGCAGGCGGACATTGGCGGCGATGATCTGCTCGACCGGCCCGTCGCCGAGGTCCTTTTCGATGTCGATGCGCATCGTCGGCAGGATCAAGCCTTCCTGGAACAGCTCCGTGGCGTCCGCGTTGGAGCCGGCCACCGCGCCGCCGATTTCGAGGTGGTGGCAGATACTGCCCGCAAACGCCGCCAGCTTGTCGCCATGGAACACCGGCAGGATGAAAATGATGTCGTTCAGATGCTGGCCGTTCTCATAAGGGTTGTTGGTCACGAAGGCATCTGTCGGCCGTACTTTCTCAAGGTCGAACTTGGCCCTGATGTAAGGCACGGCGGCGGCCAGCGAGTTCATGTGCATCGGGATCGCTTCCGCCTGCGCCACGGTGCGCGCCTGGGCGTCCATGACGCAGGTCGAGCAGTCCTTGGCCTCGCGGACGATGGAGGAATAGGCCGACAGCAACAGAATGTCGCTCATCTCCTGCGCGATTGATTTGAACGCGCTGGTGATGACATTGAAGTCGGCCGGGTCGATCTTGCTCATTCTGTGCTCCGTGCCGCGCCTATTCGGCGGCTATTTCAGTTTGTTCCAGTCCAAATATTTCCACCGCGGCGCGTGCGCTGATCCGACCGCAGGCCAGATCGTCGCGCACCGCGTCCGGGTCGCGCTGTTTCGGGTCGCCGTAACCGCCGCCGCCGGATATCTCGATCGTCAACCGGTCGCCCTTGCGGCATTCCATGTTGGTGGAGGCCGGGATGCGGATCTCCTCCCCGTCGCGGACCAGGGTGAAGGCGGAAAAACTGCCGTCATATCCATCGGTCAGGCCCCAGGGCGGCGTGTTGTGGCGGTCGCCATATGTGCTGAGCAGCACGCCGTCGCGCAGCACGTCGTAGGTTCGGCGCACGCCGAGCCCGCCGCGCTGGCGTCCCGGGCCGCCGGAGTCGGGAATCAGGGCGTATTCGGCGATGCGCACGAAATCCTGGTCCATCTCGATCGCTTCGGTCGGCGTATTGCCCGTGTTGGAGAGCATCTGCGCGACCACTTCCGCGCCGTCGTTTTCGGGACCGGCCCCGTTGCCGCCCATCACGATTTCGCAGAACATCTCGTAGCCGTCCTCACCGATCCGGCTCATGGTGATCGAGTTGGTCGTGTCGGCGCCGGCGGCGGAAAACTGGTCCGGCGCGGCTTCCGCCAGCGCGCGTTTGACGGCCGACGCGGTCCGGTAAGCCGCCGACATGCGGCTCTGCACCGGGGCAGGGTGATGCGGGTCGAGCAGCGAGCCCTTGCGGGTGACGATTTCGATGGGCCGGTAGATGCCGTCGTTGGTCGGCACGCCGGAGCCGGCCAATTGGCCGAACACCGTCAGCACGGCGGATTGGGTCGAGGCGACCGGATTGTTGACCGGCCAGGGCACCTGATCGTCGGTCTCCGACAAATCGACCAATGCCTGGTCGCCGTCGATGACGACGCGCGCCCGGATCACCGGCTGTCGGCTGTTCAGGGTGCGGCCGTCGAGCTTGTCCTCGGCGAAGTACTCGCCGTCCGGCAGGCCGGCGATGGTCGTCCGCAGCATCTTTTCCGAATAGTCCTGCAACGCCGCCATGCAGGCGCTCGCCAAGTCGAGCCCCTGCCGAGCGAACAGCCCTTGCAGCAGGTCTCGGCCGCGCATCACGGCGGAGATTTGCGCATGGAAATCGCCGATGATCGTCTCCGGCATGCGGACGTTGGCGGCGATGATTTGCTCGACCGGCCCGTCGTCGAGATCCTTTTCAACGTCGATCCGCAAGGTCGGCAGGATCAAGCCTTCCTGATAAATCTCCGTCGCGTCCGCATTCGACCCCGCCACCGCGCCGCCGAGTTCCAGATGGTGGCAGATGCTGCCGGTGAACGCCGCCAGTTTGCCTTCGTGGAAAACCGGCATGATGAAGATGATGTCGTTCAGATGCTGGCCGTTTTGATAGGGGTTGTTGGTGATGAAGGCGTCTGTCGGTCGCACGGTGGCGAGATCGTAGCGCGCCTTGATGAAGGGCACCGCCGCGGCGAGCGAGTTCATATGCACCGGGATCGCTTCCGCCTGCGCGACGGTGCGCGCCGCCGCATCCATCACGCAGGTCGAGCAGTCTTTCGCCTCGCGCACCAGCGAGGAATAGGCCGCCCGCAGCATGATATCTTGCATCTCCTGCGCGATGGACTTGAACGCGCTGGAAACGACATTGAAGTCGGCAGGATCGATCCGGCTCATGTGCCGTCCCGCGTCAGTTCGATCGCCCCGTTCGCCACGACCTCGAAGCGCCAGCCGGGCGGCACGGGCGTGCTGGTTGTGGCCTCGACGACAATCGCAGGGCCTTCGGCGGAGAAGCCGAGCGGCAGGCCGTCGCGTTGATACATCGCATAGGTACCGGTCAGCCCCGGCAGCGCGATGGAACGGCTTCCGATACTATCGGTGGCGCCGTTGCCGACGCTTTCATGGGACAGGGCCGGCCGCGGATGTTCTGCGGTAAGCCGGAAGGAGATCGCTTCGACCCGGCTTTTCGGGAAGGCATGATTGTATTGCTGCTCGTGCAGGTCGTGGAACTTGGCGACCAGCGACTCGACCCCGTCGCGGGCGACGTCGTCCGGACCGATCGGCACGCGCAACTCGTACCCCTGGCCGACATAGCGCATATCGACTGAGAAGCTTAGGGTCAGCGCGCCGGGATCGTAGCCGAGCGTGGAAAACTCGGTCGCGGCCCGGCTGCGCAAATCTTCGATCCGCTCCGCGAAGCCTACCTTGGTCAATGAGTCGGTCCGCACGGCACCATCCGCCCGCACATAGTCGATGCGCACATCGGCGACGGCGAGCCCGTAAGCGGAGAAGATTCCCGGATGCGGCGGGATCAGAATACGGTCCATGCCCATCTCGACCGCCAGCGGCCCGGCGATCAGCGCGCCCGCCCCGCCGCAGGGCAACAGCGCAAACAGGCGCGGATCGTAACCGCGTTTGACGCTGACCCGGCGCAACGCCTGCGCCATGTTGACGATGGCGATGCGGTAAACCCGTTCCGCCAATTCGATGGGTTGCAAGTCGAGGCGGCCGCACAGATCCGCCGCCGCCTGCTCGGACAAAGCCCGGTCGAGCAAAATCCCGCCCGGCAGTGCCGTCGCCGGGTCGAGGAGCCCGAGCAGCAGCATGGCGTCGGTCAAGGTAAAACCGTCCCCGCCATGGCCGTAGCAGGCCGGCCCCGGATCGGCGCCCGCGCTCTGCGGCCCGACCTGCAGCATCCCGCCGGCGTCGATATGGGCGACGCTGCCGCCGCCGGCGCCGATGGTGACGATGTCGGTCATCACGACGTTGAGGGGCAACCCGTCGACGCTGAACTCCGCCGTCCCCTTTACCGTCGTCTGCGGCATGCCGTCGGTGATAAGGCAGACGTCGCAGCTCGTGCCGCCGACATCGATGGAAATGACGTCGGAAATTCCGGTCGCCTTCGCCACTTCCGACGCCGCGGTTACGGCCGCCGCCGGTCCGGAAACGAACATGTTGGCGGTGCGCCGGCGCGCGCTCTCCAACGGCACCGCGCCACCGTTCGACTGCATGATTAACGGCGTGCCCTTGAAGCCGACTTCGCGCACGGACTCGCCGAACTTGGTCAGATATTTCTCGACCGCAGGGCCGATATAGGCGTCGATCACCACCGTGCTGGTGCGCTCGTATTCGCGGTGTTCGGGCGCGACTTCGGAGGACAGCGAAACCCGGACCTGCGGGTATTTGCGCTGAATGATCTCGCCGATCATCCGCTCGTGCGCCGGGTTGGCATAGGCATGCAGCAGGCACACGGCGATCGATTCGACGTCCCGCGTCTTAACGAGCTCGTCGATCAGCGCCTCCGCTTCGCCCGCGTGGAGCGCCGCAACCACGCTTCCGTCCGCAGCCATGCGTTCGCCGGCTTCGAAGACCATGTCGCGCGAAATCAACGGCTCGGCTTTCCGGTAGAACATGTCGTAGACGACCGTCTTGTCCTGGCGCTGGATAAACAGTACGTCGCGGAATCCGCGGGTCGTGATGAGGGCCGTCCGCGCGCCGCGGCGCTGGATCAGCGCGTTCGCGGCGATCGTCGAGCCGTGCAGCAGTTCCGACACGGCATCGCCGGACGTATTCGCCGCTTCGAGTATTTCCCGCAGGCCGTCGACCGCGGCGACACTGGGGTCGCTCGGCGTCGAGGGCAGTTTGTGGACGCTGAGCCGGCCCGAGTCGTCGACCATGACCAGGTCGGTAAAGGTCCCGCCGACCTCGATTCCTACGATCACGTTGTATTCTCCTGAGTTGCTAGCGGGGCCAAGTGTCGCGATTAGGACCCGGCTTGGCAACCGTGAGGACGGGGGTTTACCGATCCATATTCGCGATATGTGTCAGTTCTGTCCGCTGATGCCGCGTGAGTTCGCGCGGCAGCACCGATTTCAGATGCGCCACGAGCGCGGCCAGCGAGGGAAATGTCGCAAAGAGACGTACCACGCCGTCCTCGGATACCGTTGCGGCGCGTCTACCGTCGGGACCGGTCGCCGCGGACCGGGTGAGGACGCCATCGGTCGGCAAGAGGGCAAGATCATTTGCGGACTCGCGCCACCGCAACCGCGCCGCACCGTCTTCGGATACGGTGACCGTTAGCGGACCGCTGGCGGAAGGCTCTTCGAATGTTTCGGGCGCGGCCTGTTTTCCGCCATCGTCGGCGTTCCAGGATCCAACGACGCCAGCAGCGCTTTTCGTCAGAAGACTCTTGCCGTCCGTACTGAACGCAATCGCTGCCGCATCGCCATCGTGACCGCGCAACCGCGTAACCGGAATACTGTCCTGCGACCGCCACAACCGCGCCGTACCGTCCGCCGACGCGGTGAGAATACTCTTTCCGTCCGGACTGAAAGCGGCCGTATAGACTTGGTTCTCGTGACCGGCCAGAACCCTGAGCGGCGCACCGGTTTCGGCGTCCCAAAGCCGCGCCGTATTGTCGCCGCCCGCCGTCACGACGTAGCGGCTGTCCGGGCTGAAGGCGGCGGAATTGACCTCACCCTCGTGCCCGCTCAGGACCGCAACCTGTTCGCCCGTCCCGGCACCCCAGAGCCGCGCCGCATTGTCGCCCCAGGCGGCGGTGATCACGCGTCGCCCGTCGGGGCTGAAATAGGCCGCCGTGACATAGCGGTCGTGGCCTCTCAGAACCACTACGGTCTCGCCCGTCTTCGCATCCCACAACCGCGCGGTGCCGTCCGCCGACGCGGTCGCGACGCGGCTGCCGTCGGGACTGAAGGCGGCGACCCGGATCGCGCGCTCATGGCCTCGCAGGACGAGGAGTTCTTTGCCCGTCTTGGCGTCCCAGATGCGCGCGGTTTTATCGCGCGATGCGGTCACGACCTTGCTGCCGTCGGCGCTGAACGCGGCGGACCGGATCAGATTCTCGTGACCGCTCAAGACGGCAACGGTCTGGCCACTCGCCGTTTCCCAGATACGGGCCGTGTTGTCGTAGGACGCGGTCATCATCCGGCTGCCGTCAGGGCTGAAGGCTGCCGCGTTCACTTCGCCGCGATGGCCGCGCAGAACGGCAACCGTCTCGCCCGTCGCGACATCCCACAGCCGCGCGGTGTTGTCGAACGAGACCGTCATCACGCGCCGGCCGTCGGGACTGAACGCCGCGGACCAGACTTCGGCTTTATGGCCTTCGAGGACGGCGATCTCCGTCCCCGCTGCGACGTTCCACAACCGCGCCGTCTTGTCCGACGAGGCCGTGACCGCCAGCGTGCCCTCGGCGTTGAACGCCGCGAGCCGCACGAAACGGTAGTGGCCGCGTAACACGGATATTTCCCGCCTGTTCAAATAAGCATCGTACAGCGTTCGGAACGCCTCATCCGCCGTCGCAGCCGCCGCTTCGGCGAGGTTCTCCGGCAATGCCGCGAGGGCAAGCAGCGCACCGGTCACCATGTCGTTCTCCGCAATGCTTTCACGCGCCAGTTCGAGCAATATACCGGGCGGCGGCAAAACAAAGTGTCCCCGCAGCGCCGGCGTGGTCGGCGCCACCGGTACCGCTGTCGCCACCTTGGGTTTGTCTTGCGTCTGCGCCCGCGGCGCGACTTCGATCGGCCCGGATTTGGGCTTCGCCTCGGCGGATTCGGTTCTTGGCTTGGGCAGTATGCCCGCGCGCTTGGCCGAATCGGAAATCATCCCGATGCCGTACCATCCCAAGATCAATACGACGACCGCAGCGACGACGGCGAGCAGCGCATCGCGCTTGGCCTTTCTCGCTTCCCGCTCTTCCGTATCGATGCTCACCGGCTTTCTGCGCAACGTAACATCGTTTGATATCCCCTCTGAATTTGGTGCTATGCTGACGCCTACGCGTATCGTCATCGTGTTGCAAAGGGAATATCGAACCGACTGCCGCAAATGCGTAGATAATTCCTCCCGCGATACATGCATTGCCGAATTGGAGGTAACGCCATGTTGTGCTCGCGTATTAGTCTATCCGTATTGCTGACCCTCCTTCTGACGGCCTTTAGTGCACTCACCGGAACGGTCGCAGCGGCACCGCAAATTCTCGCCCTCGTCGCGTCGAACGGCGTGGCCACACCGCTGTCCTGCGACGACGGTATATGCCAAGCGGAGCTCTCGAGTTTCTGCCTTCAGCAGTCGCGCCCCACGCCGGTTGCCGGTACCGTTTACCACGCGGTCGCACCGAACGATCTGACGTTGGTGATCGAACAGGCAGACGGTACTCGACGGCATGTACCGGCTGGCGATCATCTGAAGCTGACCGCGGCACGGGGCAGCACAAGTGTTCGCGCGAGCCTGGTTGAAATCAGTATAGCTGGGTACAACGCCGTCAAATTGTCACTTTTGGTCGCCGACCAGGTGTCGCTGTTGCCGGAACCGGTTCAGGGCGACGTAAACCCTCTTAGGGACCAGGAAATTGCGGTCACCACGGCGGGGCTACGGAAGCTGGGAACCCGTGTCGTCGATGAAGGCGGCACTCGGATCGCCGCAGCACGGGAGACCAACCGCCTGATCAATTCACTTCCCGCAGTCGGAAATTCCGGTCGTCCGGACGCCGCGTGGGACAAGATCACCGCTTGGAAACCGTCGATCCGCAGCGGCAATTACTGGGCCAACCAACTGATCAGCCATTGCGAAGCCAAGCCCATGGGTCCGGCGCTGCGGCAGTGCCTGCGCGACTGGCACGATTTCCTGATGCGGCAAATGAACACCAAATACTGGGACGCGGTCCGCGCCGGCAGTTGAGCGTCGGACAGGCGTGAGTGTACATTTTCGCGACCGGAGGATTTGCGCCGCTTTCCGCACGTGATACGACTCACGCAAATCAAATCGAACGATGGGAGAGCCCTAAATGCGCTATCTGCACACAATGGTCCGGGTCACGGACCTCGACGCGACGCTGAACTTCTTCTGCGGCCTTCTGGGTATGGTCGAAACACGCCGTACCGAAAGCGAGAAAGGCCGCTACACCAATATTTTCCTCGCCGCGGCGGATGACGTGGAAGCGGCGCGGGAGACCAAGGCGCCGGTCGTCGAACTGACCTACAATTGGGATCCGGAGGAATACAGCGGCGGCCGCAATTTCGGGCATCTCGCCTTCGCCGTCGACAATATCTACGACACCTGTCAGAAGCTGATGGATGCGGGCGTCACGATCAACCGGCCGCCGCGCGACGGCTACATGGCCTTCATCCGCACGCCGGACAACATCTCCATCGAACTGCTGCAGAAAGGCGAACGCCTGCCGGATCAGGAGCCCTGGGCAACGATGGAAAACACCGGCAGCTGGTAGGACGAACGGCCCGGCGCTACGCCGTCTCTTGCGACAATCGCGCGAGCGGCGTTTCGCGGATCGGCCAGTGCAGGGCGGTGGCGAGCAAGCCGACGCCGACGGACGCCGCCCACATCAAATCGTAGGTCCCCGTCGCGTCGTAGATGTATCCGCCGAGCCACGCGCCGGCGAAACTGCCGAACTGGTGGCTCATCATGACGATGCCGAACAGCATCGAGAAGTAACGCGTCCCGAATATCTGTGCGACGATGCCGCTGGTGAGCGGCACCGTGGCAAGCCACAGCAACCCCATGAAGACGCCGAAGATCAGCGCCGTCACATCGTTAATCGGCACGATCAAGACCAGACCCATCAGCACGGCGCGGGCGGCGTAGATGATGCACAGTAAGTTCTTCTTGCTGAACCGGTCGCCCAGCGCACCGAATATGTAGGCGCCCGCGACGTTGCACAGACCGATCAGCCCCAACGAATAGGCGGCGGCGGTCGACGAGACATCGTTATCGACAAGAAAGGCGGGAAGATGGGTCCCGATGAACGTGACGTGGAACCCGCAAACGAAGAAGCCGGCGGTCAGAAGGACGTAACCGGAATGGGATTTCGCCTCGCCGAGGGCTTCGCCCAATGACTGTGCCGCGCCAGCGCTATCCAGCGGCGGCGTACCGTGCAATCCAATCGTAATAATCGGTATAAGCCCAACCGCAACAGCCAAAACAAAGAAAGCTTCCCGCCAGCCGATCGAATCGATCAGCGCCTGCACACCGGGCACGAAGAAGAACATCCCGAGCGACGAGGCCGCTATGATCGTTCCGAAAACCAGACTGCGACGCGATTCCGGTACGACTTTGCTCACCGCGCCCAGCACCAGCACTTGGGTGGGGCCGCTCAACCCCAACCCGACCAAGAGGCCGAGCGACAGGAACAGGTCGAAAGGCGTCGCACTCCGGCCGGCCATCCAGAGCCCCAACGCGTAAAGCAGAGCGCCAGCGACCATGACTCGAATCGAACCATACCGGTCGGCGATTAGCCCCGCCACGGGCTGAGAAACCCCGTAGATCAACGCCTGCGCCGCCATGACGAGGCCAAAGAACTGCCGGCCGATTTCCATGTCGAACGCGACCGGGCGCAGGAAGACGCCGAAAGATTGCCGCAAACCGCCACCAATCATCACGATCACGACGCCGCAAAACACCATGAACCAGGCCTGGCGCGTCATCGGGCGGTCGCTTTTGTAGGCGTAAAGGTAAAGGCGAATTTCATGGAACCCGGGAACGATTGATTTCGCAGAGGGGTACCGGCCCGACCTGACCGTGTCTAGTCCATTCGGGAAAATACCGGTTTGAAAGACCCAGTGCGCCGCGCGATGATCGTATCGGCAAAGGAGAAACGATGGCGGACGCAAAGGGCGACCTGCGAACGGCCGAAGCTGCGGACGGTACGGCCATCGAGTATGAAGTGGTCGGCGACGGGCCGCCGGTTGCTTTGCTGCATGGCGGGCTGGCCGGACGATTTGCCTATTCCCGGCAACGCGACGAATTGAGCGCCGACCGCCGCCTCATCCTGCCGAGCTTCCGCGGCCACGACGGCACGCCCTGGATCGTGCCCCAAGATTACGGTGTCTCGACAAGCGACGTGCAGGATGTCGTAGTTGTCCTCGACGCCGAAGGCGCGGAACGGGTCGACATGGTCGGTCATTCCTCGGGCGGCGCGACGGCCTTCGCCTTCGCATGTCGATTTCCCGACCGGGTCAATCGCCTCGTGTTGATCGAACCGTCGCTATTTGCCCTGCTGCCGCCGCAGAATTTCGACCGCGTGTCCACCGCAATCAAGAAGGTTATCGAAATCGGCGACTCCGGCGACGATTTGGCGGCCTTGCGTGGAACCGTGGACTTGGTCGGCGGCGAAGACTGGCGGCGCTTGGATGAAGACACCAAGAAACGACGTCTGGACCGGTTGGCGCCGATGGCGCCCTTCGTGACGCCGCATTGGCGCGGTCTACTGGATTTTCCGGTAACGGCGGTCGATCTGAAGGCGTTGAAGCCACCGACCTTGCTGATTTATGGCGGCGCCAGCCTCGAATTCGAAGCCCTGATCGCGGCATGCTGGCGCACGCACCGACCGGACGTAAGTCAAATCCTGGTCGAAGGCGCCGGGCACAATGTGCAGCTTGAGCAGTCCGACATCGTCACACCGGCGATTACAGCGTTTTTGAACGGCTAGGACGTCACCGGCGACCACCCGTAGATCTTCTGCAAGCTCCCGCCCATCAGAGCCGCGCGATCAACGTCCGACAGCCGGTCGGTGAGGCGGAACGGTTCGACCCCCTGTTCGTAACTCACCATGTTGATCGCGCGGGTCCAGTCGGTGCCCCACATGCAGCGCTCGAAGCCGAAGGCGTCGAACACGCGGCTGAGCGGGTCCCAGATATCGTCATGGGGGAACGGCGCCCGCGAGAGCGTGCAGGCGCCGGTCACCTTCACGACGACGTTGTCGTGCTGCGCCAGATCGAGGAGCATCGGCAGGTCGGCGAACGGTTCTTCCGGCACCGGCGGATGCTGCGGCTGTTTGATGCCGAGATGATCGACGACGATCCGGGTGTCCGGGTTCAGGGCGGCGAACTTGCCGACCTGTTCCAGGCGGCCATTGCAGGCGAGATTGAGCGGCAGGCCGTGCCGGGCGGCGGCAGCGGCGATACGGTTGATGCCGGGATCGTCTGCCTCGTGCGAGACGCCGGTGCGCATCATGATGCGGACGCCGACCGTCCCGTCCCGTGCTGCCCAGTCCGCAACCGTTTCCGAATTGCCGGGGTCGCCGAGATCGATCGGCTTGACCAGGCCGAAACGGCCTGGATGCGCCGCGTGCACGTCGATCGCGTAGCTGTCGTCGTATCTGTACATGGTAAAGACCGAAACCAGTATGGCGCCGTCGACGCCGACCGCATCCATCGCCGCGACCATGTCATGGCCGGTCACCTCCGGCGGTCCGGTCAGCACGTCGACCCACGGCCGCTCCGGGCGGTCCCGTTCGTAGGCGTGGACCTGCGCATCGATCGTCGGCATCGTCTCAATCTCCCAAATTCCTGAACCACAGCGTAGCATCCAAGTTCGATACCGCAATCCGCCGCCTCAACTTGGCGAAGCACGAAAGCTGCCGTACCATCTTCCGTAACCGCTTTTGAGAACGCGAAAGGTAATGCGATGCGCCTGGGTATGTTCATGCAACCCGTCCACGATCCGAAACGCGACCTGACGAAGGTCCTGGAGGAGGATCGCCAGACGGTCATTTTGGCCGACAAGCTCGGCTATCACGAGATCTGGGTCGGCGAGCACACCGCCGCGACCTCGGAGCCGATCACCGACCCGATGGTCTTCCTCGCCACGCTGCTGGGCGAGACCAAGCAGATCAAGATGGGACCGGGCGTCTATTGCCTGCCGCACCATCATCCCTCGCGGATCGCCGGTCAGGCGGCCCTGTTCGACCATCTGTCGAAGGGCCGCTTCCAGATGGGGATCGGCAGTGGCAGCCTGTCCTCCGACATGGAGCTGTTCGAGGTCGACGGCGGCGTCGACCGCGGCGCGATGGTGCGCGAATCGATCGAGCATATCCTTGCCATTTGGGCCGGCGAGCCGCCCTACACTCGCGAAGGCGAATACTGGAACGTCAATATCGAGAACACCGACCGGGTCGAGTACGGCGTCGGCTGCTTCATCAAGCCGTTCCAGAAACCGCACCCGCCGATCGCGATTTCGATCATGTCGCCGAGCTCCGGCAGCGCGCGGATGGCCGGCGAGCAGGGCTGGATCCCCATCTCGGGCGCGGCCTTCCTGCATCCGCGCTACACCGCGAGCCACTGGGAGGCCTATGCCGAGGGCTGCGAGAAGGCCGGCCGGTCGGCCGACCCGGATATCTGGAGGATCTCGCGCAGCATCATCGTCGCGCCGACGGATCAGGAAGCCCGCGACTACGTCATGGACCCGGACGGTCCGTTCCGCTTCTGGTTCGGCTACCTGCTGTCGTCGCTCCGCGCGCGCGGGCTGATGGCCTTCGTCGCACCGGAGGATCACCCCGATCCGGACTCGATCACCTGGCAGGAAGTCGCCGAATACCAGGTCGCCTTCGGATCGCCGGCGACGGTCGTCGACAAGCTGGTGGCACTGCGCGACCAGACCGGCCCGTTCGGCGAGCTGACCGTCATGGCGCACGAATGGGATTTGGAATTCGGCAAACGGACCATGACCCTGCTGGCCGAAGAGGTGATGCCGGCCTTCGCGCAGCACGCCGACGCAGCCCGCGTCGCCAGCGCGGCGGAGTAGATCGAAGCCAATGGTTTCCCCTCTTCCGTTATACTCGGACTTGATCCGAGTATCCATGGCGACGCCGCGCCGTCACTAGTAAGAATGGGCGCGCCGCTGATAGTTGGATACTCGGATCAAGTCCGAGTATGACGTTTGAGTAATCGTTCTGCCGTACCGAATTTTAGGTCGTCATTGTGTCGGTCGCCGCAGCTCAAGATGCGACCAAATAGTGGCCTTGCGACAACCGCTCGCCCGTGAAAGCATTTCGCGGCAAGCGCAGACCAACGAAGGAGATCCCCGATGGATGTCGGCATGATGATGTTGTTCACCAATTACGGTTGGGACGACTGCCCCGACGGCCAGGTCTGGGAGGAGGAGCTGCGGCTGGCCGCGCTCGCCGTCGATTCGGGCTTCGACTGCCTGTGGTCGGCGGAGCATCACTTCAACGACTATTCCTTCGTGCCGGACAACATGCACCTGATGAGCCACCTGACGGCACTCTACCCGGACATCGATGTTGGGACGGCGGCCGTCATCCTGCCGTGGCACGATCCGCTGCGCGTTGCCGAAAACGCCGCCGTGCTCGACCTGTTGAGCAAGGGGCGGCTGCGGCTCGGCTTCGGCCGCGGACTGGCGCGGCGCGAGTTCGAGGCCTTCCGCCTGAGCATGGACGAGTCGCGCGGCCGCTTCGACGAGGCGGCGCCGATGATCGTGGAGGCGCTCAAAACCGGCTTCATCGAAGGCGACGGGCCCTTCTACAAGCAGCCGCGGACCGAGATACGGCCGAAGCCGCAGCATTCCTTCGAAGGACGCATCTACGCGGTGGCCTCCAGCGAGGCTTCCGTCGAATCCGCAGCCAAGCTCGGCGCACATGTCGTGATGTTCGCCGACCGGCCGTGGGATATGCGCGCGCCCGTCATTGAGAAGGGTCGCGAACTGCACCGCGAGTATCACGGCACCGAACCGCCGACGATCATGCTGACAGAATTCGTCGTCTGCAGCACCGACCTCGCGGCGTGCGAGGAAGAGGCCCGGCAGTACCAGGGCAAGTTCGTCGAGAGCAACTTCTATCACTACGAATTTCTCGGCGAGCATTTCGCGACCGTGAAGGGCTACGATTCCTATCAGCAGAAAGTCGCGATCGCGAAGGAAGCCGGCATGGGCGGCGCCGTCGACGGCTTCATGAAAGCCGCGAGCTGGGGCACGCCGGACAAGATCCTGCGCGGGCTGGAAGAACGCCGGGCGCTGCTCGGCGATTTCGAACTCAACGTCGCCTTCCGCTTCGGCGGCACACCCTACGACGTGGCCGAACGCGGGTTGAAGCTGTTCGCGAAGGAAGTGTTGCCGGTACTGATAAGTTGGGAGCCGGTCGCAGCGGCGGCGGAATAAGCAAATGCCCGAGCGGCGCATCCTGACGACCCATGCAGGTAGTCTGCCGCGGCCGGCGCGGTTAGTCGAACTCTACGCCGCACGAGTCGACGGCAAGCCAATCGACGAAGACGAACTGGTCCGCGAGGGCGAGGCCGCCACCCGCTGGGTGGTTGAACAGCAGCGCGAGGCCGGAATCGATATCCCGAGCGACGGCGAGCAGTTACGCGAGGCGTTCTTCCTCTACGTTCAGCGCCGCATGACGGGGTTCTCCGGCAGTTGGCAGCGGCCGGCACGGTCGGAGCTCGACGCCTATCCCGAATTTACCGCGAAGTGGCGGCAAAGCGAGGTGGGCAAAGTCGCGGTCAGCAATATCGTGCCGCCGAAGGCCACCGGCCCCATAGCCTATGACGATACCGACGCCAACGAGGCGGAACTCAATACGTTCGCGGCGGCCCTGAAGGAGGTCGGCGGCGATTTTACGGATGCCTTCATGACCGCCCCCTCCCCCGGCATCGTCGCCGCCGCGATGAAGAACGAGCATTACCCGAGCGAGGACGACTATCTCGATGCCTTGGCCGAAGCGCTGCGGGTCGAATATGAATCGGCGCACCGGCACGGCTACCTGTTGCAGATCGACGCGCCGGACCTCGCACTGGAACGCCATTTTTCCTACGCGGACCGGCCGATCGGCGATTTCGTCGGATTCGTCGAGCGGGTCATCGCGCGGATCAACGCGGCGCTGCGCAACGTGCCGCGCGAGCGGGTGCGGCTGCATGTCTGCTGGGGCAACTATGAATCGCCGCACGACAAGGATGTTGCGTTGAAAGAAATCTTGCCGGCCATCCTGCAGGCCGATGTCGGCGCCTTCCTGCTGCCCTTCGCCAACCCGCGCCACCAGCACGAGATCAAACTGTTCCGCGATGCGCCGCTCGCGGCCGACCAGTCCCTTATCGTCGGCGTGATCGACACGCTGACCAATTTCGTCGAGCACCCCGAAGTCATTGCCGACCGGCTGGAACGCGCCGCCGAGATGGTCGGCGACCCGGCCCGCATCCAGGCCGGCACCGACTGCGGCTTCGACACCTCGGCCGGCATGGGACGGGTCACCGCCGACGTGGTCTGGGCCAAGCTAAAGGCGATGCAGGAAGGCGCGCGGATCGCCAGCGCACGGTTGCTGTAGCGGGCCGACCTAGTCTGCGATACCCACTTCAGCGCGCATACGGTAGATCGGGTCGTCCTGGTCGCGGCGCAGTTGGGCCCATTCCGGTTTGATCGGCGGCGTTTTGCCGACATGCACCCGAGTCGCTTCGAAGACGACGATCCGGTCGGCGATCCGCCAGGGCCCGCCGCGGCGCTCGACCCGGTCGACATAGCGGCCGAAGGACGACAGCTGCATCGGATCGGCGCCATCGCCGGCGCCGTACGCCTTTTGCCCTTCGGCGTCCAGCGTATGGGCGGTCATGAAATAGGTCTCCACAACCGCGACTTCGTCCGAGGCGAACTCGATCAGACAATTGCCGAGGAAATGCATGCATTGCGGCAGCGAGCCCGTGCGGCTGCAGGCGAATTCGATAAAACCTTCGACATCGCCTTTGTAGTTGCCGTGGTCGTCATGGGCGTCGGTGTGATAGACGGCGCGCACCGCGTCCCAATCGCCCCGGTCGACGCCGCGGGCGTAGCGCATCATCAGGTCGCGGATTTCCTCACGGTCGATTAGCCGCTGCATCGTCATTTCCATGCGTGCCTCATCGCTTGCCCGACCGTTTCGTCAGGACGGCTTGTCATCGGAGAACCAGGACTCGTAGTACTGCTCCAGCACGCAGTAGATCGAACAATCGTGGCTGGCGCGGCCCCACGGCGCGATGATCGCGATGGCGAGCGCGCCGCCGACGGCGATGACGATCGTCAGGCTGATGGCGGCCACGCCGATGGTTTTCAGCGTGTCGAGCCACAGCGGCTCGTCGAACTCGGTCTGCCGGTTCAGTCCGGTGCCTTTAGCGTCGGACTCCGTACCGTCGTCTGAATGTTGGTCTGCCATACCGACAGCTTGACCGACCGGCAGCGTACCCGCAACTCCGGTACGATTTGCGAGACCCTCACCGTCGCAATGAAAGGGACAACAACAACGACAGCAGGAATACCGCCGCTCCGACATGGAAAGCCGGCGCGTAGGACTGGCCTGCGTCGTAGATAATTCCGCTGAGGAGCGGGCCGCCGGCCCCGACGATCCCCACCAGGGCCAGGACGGCGCCCATCAAGGCGCCGGCGGACTCTGTGCCGAACAGCGCGACGCTCACCGTCGAGATTTGGGTCGATGAACCGCCGACGAATGCCCCTAGCACCAAGGACAACACATAGAGGCTCGCCATGCCGTCGGCGATTGCGAAGGCGCTCATCAGGACCGCCGACAAGCCGACGCCCAACCGGTAGGTACGCAGGGCGCCGATCCTGTCGCAGACGGCGCCCAACCCAATCCGACCAAAGCAGTTGCCGGCCCCGAACAAGGTCACCACCAGCGCGGCCGCACCGGCATCGAGACCTTTCTCGAGCATGAAAGGCGCGATATGCACGTAGATAATGGCCCCGGCGAACCACCAGAGGCCCAGGGTCAGGGACATCCACCAGAACAGCCGGTCGCGCATAAAATTTCTTATGCTGGACAATGCCGCGCCAGAATCAGTTGTCGGGATCGGCGTCGCAGCGTTCTCGCTGCCAAAAGGCGCCAGGCCCCTTTCACGCGGATGGCGGATGAGGAACAACGCGCTGACAACGATCAATCCGCCTGAAATCACGCCGAGCCAGAGATACGCGTCGCGCCAGCCAAGCCGGCCGATCAGGAATTCGGCGAGTGGCGCCATAAGAAAAATCCCCGACCCGCCGCCGAGTGTCGCAACGCCGATCGCGAGACCGCGGCGCGCCTCGAACCAACGCGAAACGGTGGAAACAAGCGGCGACCACACCGCGCCCATTCCCGCCGCGGCGACGCCGCCATACAGTGCGTAAAGATGCCAAATCTCGGTGATCGCGCCGCCCAACGCCGTACCGGTGCCAAACAACAATCCACCAACGACCACTGTCGGCCGCGGTCCGAACCGGTCGGCGCACCACCCCATGGGCAATGCAAAGAGCCCGTACGCGATCAGCCCCAGCGACATCGCGCCGGAAATCGCGGTGCGGCTCCAGCCGAATTCGTCTGCCAGATGTTCGTAGAACAAGGTGAAGGAGAAATAGGTCCCATAACCGCACGCGCCGACGACCAGGCAGGCGGCAACGATGATCCAGCCGTAATGCATTCCGCGGTCTCAGATTTTGTTCGAGTGACGGCACATGCGTCTGCGGCAAGTCCGGAAAATTCGAGATTGGGCGTAGTCGTTGATGCCCGAACGCTAGCACACGGTCGCTGGTTTGTGCGCGTCTCGGCTGGTCCGCTATAGTTTTCACACAAATTTGGAGGAAATTTTATGGCGGACTCCGATCAACGCGTTGCGCTCATCACCGGCTGTGGCAAGGAAAACGGCATCGGCGCGGCGACCGCGCAACGGCTGGCGCGAGACGGCTTCATCGTCGCCGTTTCCGACGTGGCCGCCGCCGGCGTCGACAACGACAACGCCGTGGCGCGTGCCAGCACCGGCTGGCAGGGACTCGACTCGCTGGTAGCGCGTATCGAGGAGGCAGGCGGTACGGCGACCAGCTTCACAGGCGACGTGTCGACCGAGGATGGTGCGGCGCATCTGGTCGCCAGCACGATCGACAAATACGGGCGCCTGGACGTGCTGGTCAACAATGCCGGCGCGCCGCACGGCCAGGACCGCGGCCAGATCGAAACCGTGCCGCTCGACGCCTGGGAAGCCGTCATGGCGATCAACGCCCGTGGCCCCTTCCTGATGAGCCGCGCCGCCGTACCGCACATGAAATCGCGGGGCTATGGCCGGATCGTATCGCTGTCCTCCGTCGCCGGCCTGGAAGCCCTGCCGGAACGGGCCGCCTACTGCGCCTCCAAGGCGGCCGTGATCGGCTTCACCCGGTCGCTCGCCTACGACTTGGCGCGGCACGGCGTAACCGTGAACTGCGTCTGCCCCGGGTCGATCCGCACCGACCGCGCGATCAGCTCGACCCTCAAGGCCGGCTACACCGACGTGGAAGAAGGCCTCGCGGAACGGGCAAAGCCGATCCCCGTCGGCCGCCACGGCCGCCCCGAGGAAATCGCCGCAACCATCGCCTATCTCGCGTCCGAAGACGCGGCCTTCACCACGGGCCAGGCGTTCGTCGTCGACGGCGGCGGCCTGCCGCCGACGGCATTCTGAGCGCGGCGTTCGCCACGCTTTGCGCCTGAGTTCGGCTAACCGGCGACCGCCGCCGCCAAATTGGCGATGGCAAGCGCCGCGATGGTCAAAAAAGTCAGGATCATTCCTGCCTACCGCAGTACGGGACTGCCTGCGGTAAAGGCGAAGGCGTAGCCGTGGCAAATCCGTCCTACGAGCAACACTACCGCGAGCGCGATCAGCACAAAGGCATTCACCGACTGTAACTCCGCGATGAGCAGCAGCAGCACACCCATCGGCGCGTACTCCGCGAAGTTGCCATGGCCGCGAATGGCGCGTTGCAGGGCCTCGTTGCCGCCATCGCCCAGCGAAATACTATTTTGGCCGCGTAATTTTATGACCCGAATGCTGAGCACCAGATAGACCAGCGCGAGCAACCCCGCCGTGACGGCTGTTACAGTGATGTCCATGCCATGTCCTCCGCCCGATGGGTCCACGCCCGCCGCGAAAGCGGCATGGATTATCGCATGTCCGCCGCCAGAAGTCGCGCGGCGACCTCAGCCGGGGCATCGAGCTGAACGTAGTGGCAGGCGCCTTTCAGCAGGTGTAGCGTCGCGTTCGGGAATAGCCCTTGGAATTCGCGCGCAACGCCGCTGTTGAGCGTTCGGTCCTCGGCGCCAAACACGATCAATACCGGTGGCGCAAACGTCCGCATGCGCGGCAGGTTCGCCGCGCGCGCCGCGATCTCCTCGCGAAGCACCGCGTTCAGACCGAAAAAGGCCGGGCGCATGTCAAAGGAGTAGTAGGACAGGATCTTGAGGTGCCGGTCCCGCACAGCCGCGTCGCAATAGAAGCTGCCGACTTGTTCGGAGTGTCCGGACTGCCAAATGGAATCGAATAGGCTCGCTCCAAAAACGGCGATATCGCGTTTCAATCCAGGCGTCGAGAACAAAGCGATCGCATCCGGTGCCCTGACAGCCTTGGACGGGGAATAGACCGTGTTCAAGAGCACGACAGCGGCTATCCGCTCCTGATTGTCGAGCGCCCAATCGATGACCGGGAAGCCGGAAGCGTCGTGGGCGACGAGGATGACGCGATCGAGTTTGAAGTGGTCGATGACCGCTTTCAGATCCGCACGCAGGCTCGCCGCATCGTACCGGTGGTCCTTGGGCTTGCCGGACCGGCCCCACCCCAGAAAATCGAACGCAATCGTCTGCCTGTCGGCCCCGAGCAGAGGCGATAGCCGATCGTAGAGATGAAGGTTGTCGGGGAACCCATGCAGCAGAAGGAAGGGCGCTTTATCGATCGATCCGGCGGCCCCGAATTCGCGCGCGTATAGCGACGACTTGCCCCGAGGCACCATGTGCACCTTGAAACGATGTTTGCTGGCGTAATCCCTGTCATACGCTTCGACAGCATCGCTGTAGTCCGTCGCGCCGCATCCCGCAACGGTGGCCGAAAAAACCATCGCCTCGGCGATATTCCAAACTTTCTTGGTGAATATGAACATACGCCGATCCAATTGTGACTGTTATAATGGTAGTAACTATAAATAAAATAGTAACTTGCAATTTATATTCAAGACCTCCATTTTCGCTCAATGACGAAAGGCTACAATCAGCACTGTCCGGTCGCGCGAACGCTTGACGTGATCGGTGAGAAGTGGACGATCCTGATTTTGCGCGACCTTCTGGTCGACGGACCGCGCAAATTTCAGGATTTCGAGAAGTCGATGCCGGGGATCGCGCCAACGACCTTGTCGGCGCGGCTCAAGGGGCTGCAGGCGAACGGCATCATCGAAAGCCGACTCTACAGCGATCACCCGCCCCGCCCGGAATATCTGCTCACCGCCAAAGGCAAGAGCCTGGGGAAAGTACTCGGCGCACTGCGCGACTGGGGCCGACGGCACACGGACGCGCCGTAATCCTGGCTGAAAAGTTCAGACGTAATCGCCTGAAAACTTCTTTCGGATCGCCGGCCCGACTTGCAGCGGTTCGTATTTTGGCGGATTGTCCGGCCCTTGGCAGGTCGGCAGGCATTCGATCACCGCATCGAAGTCCGGGATCGCGAAATAGGGTATCGAGTAGCGTTCTGTGCCGCTTCGGTTGACCACGCGGTGCATCGTCGAGCGGTAGCGGTCGTTCGTCCAGCGCGCCATGTAGTTGCCGATATTGATGACGAAACTGCCGTCGACCGGCGGCGCCGTCACCCAGCCGCCCGACTGGGTCTGCACCTCAAGACCCTCCACATCGTCCTGCAACACAATCGTAAACGCGGTTTCGTCGAGATGCGGGCGGTTCCCAAACAGACCATCCGCCGGCGGCGCGGGGGGATAGTGCAACAGCGAAACCTGGGTCAGCGGCTTCCGGTAATAGTCCAGGAAGTAGTCTTCCTCCAGATCGAGCGCGAGCGCGAAGGCCCGCAGCAAATTCGCCGCCAAGCCATCCACCACCTCGAAATAGCCGAGCAGCGCCTCCCGCCAGCCCGGCAGGCCTTCCGGCCATTTGTTCGGCTGCTGGATGCGGTCACCCGCAAGCAGGTCCGGATCGTCGGGCGGCAGCTCACGCTGATACTTGAACGCTTCCATCTCATCGGGCGCGGTCGTTTCCGGATAAAAGCGCGCACCGACCGGCTGGTAACCGCGGCTTTGTTCGGCCGAGATCAACAACGCCGGATCCATGCGCCTCTCGAGGGGCAGTTCAAAGAACCGCCGCGCCGCCGCGAAGATGGCATCTGTCTTCGGCTCAGAAACGCCATGGTTCGTCAGATAGAAAAAGCCGATGCCTTCACAGGCCCTACCAATGGAAGCGGCTACGGCACGTTTTCCGGAGGCTTTACCGGACAGGAACGGGGCGAAATCGACGGCCGGAACCTCTTCCATCGCACCCCCTCCCTATCGCAACTGAATTACCTCAGCTCGGGATCGCGCAGAACCGCGCCAACCTCCATGAGTTCGGCGATACTGCCCTCGTCGTAGCCCAATTCGCCCAGCACTTCGGCGCCATGTTCGCCGAAGCGCGGCGCATGGCTGCGGATGCTGTTCGGCGTCTTGGCGTAGTTCACGGGCGCGCGCACCAGCAGAGTTTCGCCCTCGGTCGGATGCTTGTGTTTCTCGAACATGCCGACCGCATTCAGGTGCTCGTCATTGAGCAGGTCGTCCAGATCGGCAATCGGCATGCAGGGAATTTGCTGCGCCTCGCAAAGTTCGACCCACGCCGCCGTGGTCCGTTCCGGCGTGCATTCGCCGACGAATCCGTACAGATCGTCGACGCTGCCGATGCGGGCGCGATAGTTCGAGAAACGCGCATCGTCGATCAGTTCCGGCCGGCCGACGGCGGTGAAGAAGTTGAGCCAGTGCTTGTCGCTGTAGGGCAGCATGCAGACATGGCCGTCCTTGGTCGGGAAAGGCCGGCGAAAGGATGTCATCACGCGCGCATAGCCGAGCTCGCTGATCGGCGGGTCGTAGGCGCAGCCGTTAATGTGCTCGACCAGATTGAAGCTCACCATGGTCTCCAGCATCGGCACTTCTACGAACTGGCCTTCGCCGGTCCTTTCCTTATGCAGCAGGGCGAAAGCGACGGCCTGGCTCATCGTCAAACCGGTGACCTTGTCCGCGATTGCGGCGGGCACGTAGCGCGCCTCGCCGTCCTGCCGCCGGAACATGCTGGCGAGGCCCGATGACGCCTGGATGGCATCGTCATAGGCCGGCTTGGCCTTGTAGGGTCCGTCCTGGCCGAATCCGTAGGCGCCGACATAGATGATGTCGGGTTTGATCGCGGCGACGGCGTCGTAATCGAATCCCAAACCGGCCATCGCCTGCGGGCGCATGTTGTGCACGAAAACGTCTGCAGTCGGGATCAGCTTGCGGAGCACTTCCTTTGCCGATTCCTGTTTCAGGTTGAGCGCCAATGAACGCTTGTTGCGGTTGGCGTTGAGGAAGATGCCGCCCATATTGACGTTCTTCACCGCCCCCATGTTACGCGCGATATCGCCGGTCGGCGGCCCTTCGACCTTGATGACGTCGGCGCCGGCGTCGGCCAGAATTTGAGTCCCGTACGGGCCGAGCAATACGGTGGTGATGTCGATAATTCGTATTCCCTCAAGCGGACCAGGCAAACTTTCTCTCCCTCAAATAAACGCTGATTTCCGTGAAGTGCGCTAGGCGACCGGAAGGCCGCGGCGCGGTATGACAAACGCGTATAATAGTTCGCGCACTAACTCAGACCAAGCCAACGCTCTCCGGATGCGGATTCTGCCGCCGTAAACGCCGTTCGAATCGTATCGATCGCTTCACTGGGCAGCGCGCCCTTGGCCGCCGCGTCGATATTGCGCTTGGCATTGTCCGGATTGGTCGTGCCAACGATGGCGGTCGTCACGCCCGACTGCGCCAGGGTGAAGCGCAACGCGATCTCCGCCCAGTGTTCCGCACCGCCGAAACCGAGATTCCCGGGGTCGAGCGCCATCGCCGCGAATCGTTCCGCATAGCCCGTCGTGTAGTTCGCGTAGAATCCCGGCTGCTGGCCGACGCCCAGCCAGGCCGCGTTGGCGACCGGCCGCTTGACGATAACGCCGATGTCGCGGCGCTGCGCTTCCGGCAGCAGACTGCCGATATTGGCCTGATCGCAAATATTGACGGAGGTTTCGACCACGTCGACCGCGTCCAATCCTGTGGCGTAGACGACCGCCTCGTTGTCGCCCGAATAACCGACATGGCGGATCTTGCCGGCGTCGCGCGCCTTGACCAGCGCCGCGACCGCCTCGCCCTTTTCCAACACTTCCTGGTCGCAGGAATGCAGCAACATGACGTCCAGTCGGTCGGTTTTCAGCCGCCGCAGGGCGCGGTCGACGGTCTGTCCGATCACGGTCGGCGACCACGCCTCACCATCCAGATCGTCGAACGCCCGGCCACATTTCGAAACCAGCACATAATCGTCGCGGCGATGGCTGACGGCGTTGCCGATCGCTTCCTCGGACCCCGGATAGCCGGCAGCCGTGTCGATGAAATTGACGCCGTTGTCCAGCAGATAGTTCAGGATATCCGTCACCCGCTGTTGCTCGGTGCCGAGAAATCCCACCGGTCCGCCGCCAAATCCGAGCGCCGATACTTCAAGGCCCGTCCGGCCCAACTTGCGTTTTTCCATCGTAGTCGTCCCCGTCCGTTCGGCGCGAGGTGCGCCAAGGCCCGATTCTTTAACGTCCGAACCCGTCTCTGTCGAATCCACAACCCGTCGTCCCGGACAAGGCGCGCAGCGCTGCCGATCCGGGAACCAGGCTGCAATGGTGTTGGTTGGAGGCTGGACCCCGGATCGTAGTCCGGGATGACCGGTTAGGTGAATGAGTGTTACCAGCTTTCCCAATGGACGATGTCGTCCACCGGACCGCGCTTTGCGAGCTTGAAGTCCGTCCCCTTCGTGTACGCGACTGGCAGCAGCGCGATCTGAGCCATCGTCTCCGGAATGCCGAGCAGGTCCGCCGCTTCCTTCTCATACGCCAGATGTAGAGTCGTCAGGCACGAACCGAGTCCGCGCGCACGGAGCGCCAACTGGAAGCTCCAGATCGCGGGGAAAATCGACCCGCCCAATCCGATCCAAGCGCGGCGAGGCGCGTCGGCCGGGATGTGGCCGGCCTCGATGCAGGGGATGACATGCACCGGCGCGTCCTGCATCCGGTCGGCGAGATACTGCGCGGAATCGAATACGCGTGCGTCCTGCGCTGCGCCGCGTTCCTCGGCTTCGGTCTTCGCTGACGTCAAGTAGGAGCCGACCCCCTGGCGGTACAGCTCGCCCAATACCTTGCGCTTGTCCGCATCCGTCACCACGACCCAGCGCCAGCCTTGCCGGTTGGAGCCGGTCGGGGCCTGCTGCGACAGGCCGATGCAGTCCATGATCACCGACTGCTCGACAGGCCGCTCCATATCGAGCCGCTTGCGTACCGCCCGCGTCGTCGACAGCAGCGCGTCGGTCATCGTGAGATCGAAGTTAGTCATGGGCATCCTCTCTGGCATTTGTGGCGGCCGGACGGTCGCATGAAACATGCGATTTGGCCACTCGGTTTGTCCGTTCAGGTGAAATGACGCAAGATGAGCTTGCCGCCGAAACACCGCGAGGAACCACGCTCATGGACGTCGCCTTTACCGCCGATGACGCAACATTCCGCGACGAGGTCCGCACTTATCTGCGCGAGGCGACGCCGAAGGAACTCAAATATAAAGTCGAGAACGGTATCGAAATGAAGCGCGAGGACGTCATCGGCTGGCACAAAATCCTCTACGAGAAAGGCTGGGTCGCGCCGAACTGGCCCAAGGAATATGGCGGTCCCGGCTGGTCGCTTACACAAAAATACATCTTCGACGAAGAACTGGGCTATTCCGGGGCGCCGCGGCTGGTCACCTTTGGCCTCAACATGTGCGGCCCCGTGCTGATCAGCTTCGGCACCGAAGCGCAGCGCAAGCGCTTCCTGCCACCGATGCTGTCGGCCGAGCATGTCTGGTGCCAGGGCTATTCCGAACCGGGTTCAGGCTCCGATTTGGCCTCCCTGCAGACCCGTGCGGAACGCGACGGCGACCACTGGATCATCAATGGGACGAAGACCTGGACGACCAAGGCGCACTGGGCCGACTGGTGTTTCATGCTCGTGCGCACGTCGAGCGAAGGCAAGAAACAGGAAGGCATCACCTTCGTCCTGGTCGACCTCAGTACGCCCGGCATCGAGATCCGGCCGATTTACCTGATGGACGGGCTGCACGAGACCAACATGGTGTTCTTCACCGACGTCCGCGTGCCCGTCGAGAACACGATCGGCGAAGTCGACAAGGGCTGGACGATCGGCAAGTACCTGCTGGCGCACGAACGCATGTCCGGCGGCTCGCTCGGCACGCACAAGACGCTGCTCCGGCAGCTGAAGCAGATCGCCAACGACGAGATGAGCGGCGGTCGGCCGCTGGCGGAAGACCCGGACTTCGCCCGCGAGATCGCCAAGGTCGAGCTCGAACTGCGCACGCTGGAAGCGTTCAACCTGCGCGCCCTCGACAAAATGTCGAAGAATGGGGAGCTCGGCAGCAAGGCGCTCGGCACCGAGGCCAACGTGTTCAAAATCCGCAATTCGGAAATTCACCAGCGGCTAACCGAACTCAAGATGAGGGCCGTCGGCTACTACGCCAATCCGTATCTGCTGAACGCGCTCAGCCAGGGTTGGAACGAGCCGCCGATCGGCGCGGAGTACGCGAATGGCGTCACGCCGGCCTATCTTCATAATCGCAAGGTGACGATCTATTCCGGCTCGAACGAAATTCAGCACAACATCATCGCCAAGGCGCAGTTGGGATTATGAAGTAGGATTGGTCTGGAGTGAGTCTTTGACCGACCATACCACCTTGATAAAAAACGTCGATTCGGACCTGCACCCGCTTCGCTGACGGCGCAAATTCGGCCCCCTTCGCTTACCGCACGCAGGAGTAATCATGGAGGCCGTCCTTGAGCGGCCGCGGCACGACAGCTGGATTATCGGGCTGATCAGTTCGGGGCATTTCCTCAGCCATTTTTATTTTTTGGCACTGCCGGCGATGTTCCTGTTCCTCAAGGAGGATTTCGGGGTCAGTTACGCGGAGCTCGGACTGGCGATGACCGCCTACAGCGTCCTGGGCGGGTTTGCGCAATCGCCAGTCGGATTCATGGTCGACCATTTTGGTCCGCGGCGCGTTCTGCTTGCCGGATTTGGGCTTAACGCGGCGGCGGTCACGCTCATCGGCTTCGCCGACGCCTATTGGGTGCTGCTCGTCCTGGCGGTTTTCGCAGGGCTCGGCAACAGCGTTTTCCATCCAGCCGACTACTCCATCCTGTCCGGTTCCATCAGCGAAAGGCGGCTGGGGCGCGCCTTCTCGATCCATACCTTCGCTGGCTTCCTCGGCGGCGCTTGCGCCCCTCTGACGATGCTGGCCATCGCCAAATTTACGGACTGGCGCACCGCGTTCATCGCCGTGGGTCTCGTCGGCCTTGCCGTCTGGAGTTTGATGCTGGTGCGTAGCGGCATGTTTGTCGGCGAAAGCGCGGACACGCCAAAGGAAGCCGCAAGGGCGACGACGGAGAAACGCGGGCTCCGCTTGCTGCTGACCGCACCGGTACTGCTGTTCCTCAGTTTTTTCGTGTTCTACGGGATGGCCAGCGGCGGGCTGGTCGCCTTCACAGCGAGCAGCCTCATCAACCTGCACGGCGTCAGCGTCGATATCGCGAACACAGCGCTGACCGGTCACCTGTTCGGAATCGTCGGCGGCATCCTCATCGCCGTCCTGATCGTCGACCGTTACCAGCGGCATGGAATCACAGCAGCCGGTGCGATGATCCTGGCTGGGGCCTTCGTGCTCATGCCACTGATCACTGGGCTACATGCCTTCGTCCTGGTCGCAATTATGACAATCGTCGGCATCGGTCTCGGCATCGTGCTGCCGCCGCGCGACCTGATGGTCCGCGCCATGACCCCGCCGGGCCAGACCGGCAAGGTCTTCGGCTTCGTCTTCGTCGGCTTCGCCGTCGGTTCGGGGATTACGCCGCTGCTGTTCGGCTGGCTGCTCGACCAGGGTATGCCGGCGATGGTGTTCGCCGCCGCTGCGGTCTTCATGACGCTCGCCCTATGCGCGATCACCGCGGCGCGGAAACTGTCGCTGAAACTTTAAGCCCCCTACTCCACGGTCGGTCCGTCACCTGCGAGGGTCGTACGGCGCATGTCGCGCGGCTGGTCGACCGGGAAGGCCCGCGCGCGGTGCATGACCTGCCGGTTGTCCCAGATGACCAGATCGCCGACCCGCCATTCATGGGCGTAGACAAACTGTCGCTGCGTCGCATGCTCGATCAGGTCGCGCAGGAACAGCCGCGCTTCCGGCACCGGCCAGCCGACGATGGCGCCGGCATGCGAGGCCAGATACAGCGACTTGCGGCCCGTAACCGGATGGGTCCGCACCAGTGTCTGTAGCGCCGGCGCGAACCTCTCGCGCTCCG
Source organism: Alphaproteobacteria bacterium (assembly GCA_047517345.1). Taxonomy (GTDB): domain Bacteria; phylum Pseudomonadota; class Alphaproteobacteria; order UBA8366. The sequence goes on along the minus strand of JAKZTB010000095.1, from coordinate 1,811 downwards.
CGTCCGTCAGGTCGAAGAACCCGCATTGCTGGCGCGAGAAGATCTGCGAATGCTCGCATACCAGCCCCTCGACCTCTTCCCGGGTTTCGTCGTCGAGCGCGTCGTAGGCCGCGCGCATATCGGCGAACTCGGTATTGCCGCCCTTCGATGGAATGCTGAGTGCGTGCAGCAGCGAGTATTTTGCGGGGATCTTCTTGAACGAGCTGTCGGAATGCCAGAGCCGGTTGCCGATGGCGAACAGCCGCCGTCGGTCGTCCCGCGCCATGGGCTTGTTCTCCTTGTCCAGGTTCGACACGTCCGCGAAGGTGTTCGGCAGGCGGTAGTCGCTCTCGTCGCGCAGGGTCGCCCGCGACGGGGGTTCGATCTCGCCCAGGCTGAGCGTGAAGGCGAGTTGCTGATCCGATGTCATCGGCTGCTCGCGGATCGTCAGGACAGCGTACTGGTCCATGCCGGCATGGATCGCGGCCGCATCCTCCGATGACAGCGGCTTGGTCATATCGACGCCTTCGACCTCGCCAGCGAAGCACGGGCCGACCTGGCGGAACCTGACGGGCATGGCGGGACCTCCCTGCAATGAAGACGGATTATCTTAGAATTTCCGTGGCCCCGAAGAAAAGGCGGCGGCGCGGCGCAAGGTTGCGCAGGATTTAGGAAAGATATTCCGCCAGGGCGTCATATGTCGTCTTGCGAGACATATCATCGTGCGCCGCGACCTGTATGCGCAAATCGGTGGCTCCGGCCACGGCGTATTCCGCCAGCCCGTCCAGCACCTGCTGCCAGCTCCCGATCAAGTGCAGGTCGGCGGCGTCATCGAGACCTTCGTGCTTGGTGGCGTTGGCATAGGAGGGGTTCGACTGGTAACGCGCAGCGATTTCCCGCGCCAGAACCTTCGCCCCCGCAATATCGTCTGTGACGCAGATCCGCACCAGCGCCATGATGCGCGGACCGTCGCTACGGCCGGCTTTCTCCGCGCCGGCCAGGAGGTGCGGCAGGATGTAGGACGCTATTGTCCGCGGCCCGCATTGACCCAGCGTCGTGCCCTGCAGCCTGCCACCAGCAAACCGCAACATCCGCGGGCCGAGCGCCGCCAGCAATATCGGTGTCGGTCGCGCTTCAATCCCGAGCTTGGCGTGTGCGGAAATATGTTCGCCGTCAGTATCTGCCTGCTCACCGGCCAGCAACGGCTCCAACGCGTCCACGAACTCTCGCGTGTAGGAGAACGGCTTGTCCCACGAAAGACCGAGCACCTCCTCCGCGTGGCGCCTGGAGGCGGCCCCGATCCCAAGGGTGAACCGACCGGCCAAGGCGTTCTGCGCTGTCCTTGCCAGCTGGGCGAGCCCGATCGGATGGCGGCCATACAGCGGCACGACCGACGTGCCGACTTCGCCGATGCCGGGAAAATCGCCGCCGATGCAGGCCAGCGCCACAACGGGATCAACGCCCATGGCGTGCGAAATCCAGAAACTGTCGAAACCGTATTTCTCGGCAAATTGGGCCGCGTCGCGCGCTTCGTCCAGGGAGGCCAGTGTCGTGCCGCCCGCCAATCCCCAGCGGATACCAAAGCGATCGTTCGTCATGGTTCAAAACCTTTATCTGTGCTGCCCCAACTGCCCCTTCAACAGCGCAGCGATCACAAGGGCCAATACGTCGACTACCGCCTTAATTATCCGATAATACCAACGGTCATTGATCAGAACCCATGCGCCCATTTGCGCATGCCGAGGGACATGATCTTCCATGGTTGGTCGATGAGGTTGTTCCAGGCTTGGCAGCACAGCGCGACGATGTCTTCGTAGGATTTGAAGATCCGG
>JAKZTB010000094.1:0-11686 GCA_047517345.1 Alphaproteobacteria bacterium | reverse complement strand
GGTTCTACCCGTTCAACGCCTTCCGCTCATTGCTCGGCATCGCGGGCGACACCTCTGCTCCAACCTATGCCGAGCTTTACTCGGGAGAGTGGCGGCACCCTACATGTAGCGGTCATGGGCGTTAACCGGATAGGCAAGCCTGATTCTTTCCAACCCCGCCGCGTCTTTCGAAGAAGTTCAAGCGGCCTGCCGCTTGGCGGGCGTATTGCACAAGATCGAAGCGCTGCCGTACGGCTTCGATACGCGGTTCCGGGATGGTCTGGAAGCGCATGTTCCACAGGGATTCCTGCGGCAGCTTGCCTTGGCGCGTGCTTTCCTGCGCAAGGCGCCGGTCGTGGTGTTGGACGAACCGGCCAGCGCGTTGGACGATGAGGACGAACGGGCACTATTGCGCGCCTTCGAGCTGCTGCGCGGCCGCACCACGACGATCATGATCACCCAGCGGCCGAGCCATAAGCGTATCTGCGACAAGCTGCTTGTTCTGGAGAACGGCCAGGTCACGGATTTCGGCCCGACGGCGGAAGTCTTGAACCGCATCGATTTGATCTCGCTCAGCACCGTCGAGCCCAACAACCGACGGGGCAACCCATGACCGACGACAACGCCAACGGACCGTCGGAATCGAAGCGGGTTTCGCGGAAAATAACGCGGGCGCAAATGAAGTACCTTTCCCGGGAGGACATCCTGGAAGAGGTGGGGCCGTCGCGCTTTGCCGTCGTTGCCGGCCTGCTCGTCATCGCCCTCATCGTCGCTGCGGTTTATTGATCGCATTTGGTCGAGATAAAGTCGGTCGCGAAAACCATCGGTAAGATCACGCCGACCGGCTACGAACGCGTCGTACAGCATCTCGAAGGTGGGATCGTGCGGGATATCCGCGTGCGCAACGGCGACCTCGTCAAGGGCGGCGACGTGTTGATGCAATTCGATGAGACTTTGCGGCTGGCGGAGTTGGACCAGATACGCGCGCGGGACGCGTCGTTGCGGATCAAGGAATTGCGGTTGCGCGCCTTTATCGACGGCGGCGAGCCGGACTTTGGCGAGCTGGCCGACATATTCACCGACCAGGTTGCTGAAGGACGGTTCATTCTGCGCGCCACGCGGGAGCGGATCGCGGGGCAGAAAGCGGTGCTCGGCAGCCGCATCCGGCAACGGCAGAAGTCGGTCGAAATCTTCAGGCAGCAACTGGCAAGCCTGAAGGATCAACACAAGCTGGTCGGTGAATCCGTGGCGATGCGCAAGAAGCTGTTCAAAGCGGGTCACGGGTCGCGCATCAATCTGATCAATACGCAGCTCGAACTGTCCCGTGTGCAGGGCGCCATGGCGGAATCCCGCGTGTCGATGGAGCAGGCGCGGGCGTCCATCCAGGAGGCGGAGAACGAGATGGTCGAGCTGGAGGTGACCGAACGCGGCAAGGCGCTTGAGGATTTGAGCACCGTCATGGCCGAGCGGGCCGAAGTGCGCGAGAACCTCGAACGGCTGGTCGATCGGGTGAACCGCCTCGAAATCACGGCGCCGGTATCCGGCGTAGTGCACGGCATGCAGGTCAACACGCCCGGCGCGGTGGTCGAGCCGGCCCAAGTCCTGATGACCATCGTGCCGCTCGACGAACAGGTCGTCGTCGAAACCGAGATCGAGCCGCGCGACATCGGACACATCGTTGTCGGGCAGGAGGCCAGCGTAACGGTCAGCGGCTTCGACTCGCGCCGCTACGGCCATGTGAAAGGCACGTTGATCAATATCTCGCCGACGACATTTACGGACGAGAAGGGCCGCAGCTTCTTCAAGGGCCGCATCAAGCTGGCGCAGGACTACATCGAAACCAAGGACGCCCGGCACATGGTCGTCCCCGGCATGATCGTCCAGGCGGACATCACGACCGGCTCGCAAAGCCTGCTGCGCTACCTCACGACGCCGGTCTACGTCGCGCTGGTGCAGGCGTTCTCGGAGCGGTAGGGCGCGATCAACCGTTCACGCCGGCCAGCGCCTGTTCGACGATCTCCTGGCCGCGGGCCCAGATGTCCGCATTCCATTGGCTGTCCTCGCCATAGAAGGCCGCGCGCATTTGGCGTTTGATGGCCTCGAAGTGCGGCGAGGCTTTGCCGCCGCCTTTGGCGTAGAGCCAGTTGTCGGCGCGGATCGCTTCGTGCACCTCTTCCAACGGCAGGGTGCCGAACTCCAGGGTAATCGCCGTCTGCTCGGCGTCGGGGCAGGCGCGGCGGTAGCCGAAATCGATGGTGCCGTTGAGCCGGACCGAGGCTGAGTTTCCGACCGCGGCGCTCTTCACCTCGTTGCCGTACCAGGCGATGGTGCGTTCGTATTGCGGATCGCCGGGGCCGCCGCGGCCGATGATCTCGCCGTAGCCCCTTGGGCCGAGCCCGGTATGAAAATCGACCAGTGCGAGGCGTTCCACGCTCGCCATATGTTCGCCGGCGAACCCTTCGATCGTGCGCCGCGACCAGCTCGGTCCCGCACCGCCGTAGAACAAGCCGTCGGCATGTGTGTATTGACCGCGCGATGTGACCTGTTGGAAGGCGGGCAAGCCCTCGCGCTGTTTGAATGCCTCGATCGACGCGTCCGCCGTCTCGCGCGCGGTCCCGTCCCAGGCATCCGGGACCAGGTGGGGATGCAGATCCGCATAGCCGGGACTGTCCGGCAGGCCGTCCTCGAAGGTGATGAAATTGCGGTTGAGGTCGATATTGTCTTCGTTCACGCGGCGTTCATGCGCGAAGCCGTGCGGGTTGTTGGCATGGACCAGGACCAGGGCGGTGTTTTTGGCCAACCGCGCCGCCCAGTTTTCGGTCAGGAAGCCGGTCTGGCAGCCGGAACCGCAGAACCCTTCGACACCATGCGTCGCGGAGCCGGCGACGACGACGTTTCTGGCATCCCGCGCGCCGAGCCAGACGATATCGGTTCCCAGCGCCTCGCCGTTGGGGCCCTTAAGCGGATGGTCGAAATTCCACAGCGGCACACCGGCGCTTTCGGCGGCGGCGAGGAACTTTTCGCGCGCTTCGGCATAGTCGCTCGAGAAGTAAGCGTCGGCAGTCATCGCCTGCCCACCTTTACGCCGGGACCGCGGCGCCGTCGCGCCGGATGTCTGCCGCACCGGTCAGGGCGCCGCTCTCGGGATTGCGTGCGACCGCCTGCATGCCGCCAGCGCGCCACGAGAAGTCCGGCAGCAATGTGACATCGTGGCCGCGGGCCGAGAGTTCGCGGCAGACAGGATGCGGCACACGCCGTTCCAGGTAGATCTGTTTGCCGTCCCAGAGACGCGCCCGCGGCATGTCGATCGCCGCCTGAAGGTCGAGACCGAAATCGACATGCCCGACCATGGCCTGAACCTGGGTCTGCAGGATGCCGTAGCTGCCGGGCGTGCCCAGGGCCAGGACGCCCTTGCCGTCGCGGGTCGAGATCGACGGCGCAAGACACATCGCCATGCGCTGACCGGGTTGCAGCGCATTGGGCGAGGCCGGGTCGAGATCGGTCCAGTTGAGGAAGTTGTTGAGGATTACGCCGGTGCCGGGGATCGTCACGCCGGAACCGTAGGCGGAGCCGAGGCTCTGCGTCAGGCAGACCATGTTGCCCTCGGCGTCGGCGACCGACATCGACGTGGTATTTTCCTTCGGTGCGTCGGCCGCGAAATCGGCGTCGCCCGACCATTTTTCGGTCGGTCCCACGACCGGAATGCCGTCGCCGGCGCGGTCGACCTGTGCGGCGACATCCGCCAGCAGGGCTTCCGCGTCTTTCGGGCTGCACCGGTTGTGCTGGATGCGCAGTCCCGCGGCGATACGGATCGCGCGGAAGACGAGGTCGAGATGCGGGGCGCTAAGCAATCCCAGCGACCCGACATCGAAAGACTCGAGAATGCGCAGCGCCAGCAGGAACTGGAAGGATTCAGCCGGCGGCGGCGGGACGTAGATCAGTCGGTCGCGGTAGACGGCCTTGACCGGCGCTTCGATCGGAGGGTCGACCGCCTCCAGATCGCCGAGCGCGATGACGCCGCCTTCCTGCGCGATGTGACTGGCCAAGCGCTCGCCGAGTTCGCCGCCGTACAGGTAACCGATTCCTTGCGCGGCGATCGTCTCCAGCGTGCCCGCGAGGTCGGGCAGTTTCAGAACCTCGCCTGGTTTCCAATCGCGGTCGGGCTGGAAAATGCGGCGCCATTCCGGGTCCTTGATTCGCGTGCTCTGATCGGTCGTCTCGGCGATGAAAAATTGCGAAATCGGGAACCCGTCCGTGGCCAGACGGATCGCCGGCTGCAGCACGTCGGCGAAGGTGAGCTTGCCGTAGCGGCTCTGCAGCCCGTACCAGCCGGCAAGATTGCCGGGTGTGCAGGGCGCGAGCGGCCCGGTCATCGCGATAGCGCCGTCCATCTCCGCCGGCTTCAGGCCGGCGGGCGCCGGCGGGATGAAGTCGATGCAGGCGACCTCGCCGGTCTCCGCGCGCAGGAAGGTCGCGGCGCCCGCGCCGGCCAACCCGGACATGAACGGTTCGACCACGTTCAGCGCCGCCGCCGTCGCGGCGACGGCGTCGAACGCATTGCCGCCGCGGCGCAGCATCTCCGCGCCCGCGTTTGCGGCCAAGGGATGCGCCGCCGCGACCATGCCGCTTACCGCGCGCGCGCTCGACCGGCCGCCCAGAGACCAGTCGGCGTTCGTGAGTTCCAACATCTTGATCGTTCCCTCCGGTTGCCGCGGTCATGATCGTCGCCGGCCTCGGTTACGGCAACGTATTTTTGACAGTGGCGATGCGATGAGGCGGTATAAGCGACTAACGATTCAAACAATGGTTCAAGGGGACGCTTGATACATGGCGAAAAAATCAACAGCGGAGGCCGTGGTCGAGTCGCTGATCGCGAACGGAATCGAAACGCTTTTCTGCCTACCGGGAATCCAGAACGATCCGTTCTTCGCCGCCTTGTACGACGCCGGATCGGACATCCGCACGATCAACGCACGGCACGAGCAGGGCGTCGCCTATATGGCGCTCGGCGCGGCGCTGTCGACGGGAAGGCCGCAGGCCTACGCCGTCGTTCCCGGGCCCGGCTTTCTCAACACGACGTCCGCTTTGGCGACGGCCTATGCAACCGGCGCGCCGGTACTATGCCTCGCGGGCGAGGTCGGCCTGCCGAGCATCGGCAAGGGATATGGGCAGTTGCACGAACTGCCGGACCAGATGGGCATCCTGTCGCGGCTGACCAAATGGTCGGGACGGATCACTGGTGCGGAAAACGCGCAGGCCCAGATGGCGACAGCCTTCCGGGAAATGCAGTCCGGCCGGCCGCAGCCCGTCGGTATCGAAGTGCCGATGGATGTCTGGAACGACAGCGCCGACCATGGTGCGATAACCGCCGCGGAACCAGCTGCCGCGGCGAAGGCCACGGAAGCCGACGTCGATCGCGCGGCTGCCCTGATCAAAGAATCCGAGCGGATCATGATCGTGGTCGGCGGCGGCGCGCAGCATGCCGGCGCCGAAGTGCAAGACCTGGCCGAACTTCTGGAAGCGCCGGTGATCTGTTATCGCATGGGGCAAGGGGTGATAGACGGCCGGCACCCGCTGAGCCAGACCGGCCCGTTCGGTCACCGCCTATGGCCGGAGATAAACCTCGTCATCGGCATCGGCTCGCGGATGAGCGCGCAACTACTCGGCTGGGGTGTCGACGACGATCTGAAAATCCTGCGCATCGATATCGATCCGGAGGAAGTTGCGCGGATCGCACCGGCCGATGCGGCGCTGATCGGCGATTCGGCGGCGGAAACGGCGGCGCTTGTCACGACGCTGAAGGCGCGCGGCGTGCAGCGGACCCGGTGGCAGAAGATCGCCGAGACCGCCGATGCGCTGGCGGAAGAAATCGGCGCCCTGACCCCGCAGGTCGAGTGGCTGCAGGCGATCCGCGCGGCGCTGGGCGAGGACGGCATCTATGTCGACGAACTGACCCAGCCCGGCTATGTCAGCCGCCTGGCCTATCCGACCTACAAGCCGCGTACCTTCGTCTCCTCGGGCTATATGGGCACGCTCGGCTGGGGCTATGCCACGGCGCTCGGCGTCAAGGCGGTGAATCCGGACCTGCCGGTCGTGTCGGTGTCGGGCGACGGTGGGTTCCTGTTCACCGGCAACGAACTCGCGACGGCGGTGCATCACGGCATCAACCTGGTTACGATCGTTTTCACTGACAGCGCGTACGGCAACGTTCGGCGTATTCAGCAGGAGATGTACGACGGCAAGGTGATCGCCAGCGAACTGACCAACCCGGATTTTGTCGCCTACGCGGAAAGCTTCGGCGCCGTCGGGCTGCGGGCGGACAAGCCGGAACAGCTGGAAGGACGGATCGAGGAGGCGCTGGCGCTGGAACGGCCGACGCTCATCGAGGTGCCGATGGGCGAGGTGCCTAGTCCGTGGCCGTTCCTCATGTTGCCCAAGGTGCGTGGCGTTTAGCGCCACCGGTAAACAGAATGACAGCAACGGCACAAGACGGGCGGTCCGACGGCCTGATCATCGGCCTGGTCGGATTCGCGCATCTTCTCAGCCATTTCTACCAGATCGCGCTGGGACCGCTGTTTCCGCTGCTCAAGGCCGAATTCGGCGTCAGCTACACCGCGTTGGCGCTGCTCGTCACCGTTTTCTACGGCACGTCCGGGGTGTGCCAGTCCTTCGCCGGAATTCTGGTCGACCGCTATGGCGGCGACCGGCTGCTGCTGTTCGGCATCACCACGATGTCGGTCTGCGTCTTCCTAATGGGATTCGCGCCCGGCTATTGGGCGCTGCTGCCCCTGTCGATGATCGCGGCGCTTGGCAACAGCGTGTTCCATCCCGCCGACCTGTCCATCCTGTCGGCCAAGGTCGACCCGCGGCGCATGGGGCGCGCCTACGCCGTGCACGGCTTCGCCGGCACCTGCGGTTATTTCCTGTCGCCGGTCGTGGTGTTCTACGGCGTCGCCAGTGTTGCAGGCTGGCGGGTTGCGTTGATGACGGCGGGCGCCATCGGTCTGTTCGCCGCGGGTCTGATCTATAAATACCGCGATGCGCTGCGGATGCCGGCGGGCAGTACGGACAGCGGTGCGGCCATGCCGGGGGTCGCCTTCTATGTGCGGCTGATCCTGAGCCTGCCCTTGATGGCGGCCTTCGCCTATTTCGCGCTGATCTCGGCTGCGATGATCGGTATCCAGAACTTCTCCAATATGGCGTTCCTGGAGCTCTACAACGCGCCGCTCTATCTCGCCACGGCCGGGATGACGGCCTATCTGGGGGCCGGCGCGGTGGGCAATCTGGTCGGCGGCGAGCTGGCCGACCGCTTCCAACGACAAGCGCTCATCGCCACCGTCGGCTTGAGTTTCTGCGCGATCTGCATGGCCTGCGTCGCCTTCCTGACGCTGCCCATGCCGGTGAACATAGCGCTGTTCGGCGGTGTCGGGTTCTGCAGCGGCGTGACGCATGCCTCCCGCGACATCCTGGTGCGCGCCGCCGCACCCGAAGGGGCGACCGGCAAGGTCTTCGGCTTCGTCTATTCCGGTCTCGATTTCGGCGGCGCGTTGGCGCCGTTGCTGTTCGGCTGGCTGATGGACGACGGTCAGTTTCGCATTGTGTTCCTCGCCATCACCGTCATGTATGTGGTTTGTATCGCCAGCGTGTTGCAGCTCAAGCAGGGCCGTGCGGCGGTTCCTGCGGAAGCTGACTGACGCTGGCTAGTCGAAGTACAGCATCGTGCGGATCTCGATGCTTTCGCGGCCCGCGGCGTCGGCCGGTGCGTTCGGGTCTTCGAACGAACCGTGCGCCGTCCAGCGCGCCGTGCCGTCGGTCAGCGAATCGAAGCATTTCAGCAGGATGACCTCGTCGCACATCATGTCCGGGAAATAGCACCAGCGCTGCTTCGGATTGTAGGTAAGCCGGTAGACGCCGCCGACCCGGTCGCCGTAATGACGTTCGGACGCGATCAGGTCCGCATCGTCAATATCGCTGTAGCCGCAGATCACGAGCGGCCGGTTCTCGACCGGTTCGCGCAAGGGCCGCCAGACATTGATCGAACCGTAGCGCTTCTTGAGACGCGCTTCGGCCTCGTCCGCCGGCAGCAGATCGCGCACGCGCTGCGGCGCGGAGCAGAGCGTGAAGTCGTTGTGCACGCCGCCGACCGGGGCGCGGACCTTGTGGGCGACGCGCTTATCCTCGTCCTCGACCCGGATCGTGTGGTCGAACACGACGACCTTGTCGGCGCCGGTCGCCTGTTTGATGAGCGCGTCCATTTCCGGGTAGTAGACCGCGCGGACTTCGTCGTCGTCGAAGAAGTCCTTCACGGCGGTGCCGTAACGCATCAGCGCGAACCCTTCGCGGTCGAGTTCGAATCGGTCGGCGATCGGCCGCACGTTGGCGATCTCGACGTCACGGTATTCGTACTCGCCGCTGTTTGGCTTCTGGGGGACGCCGGGTTCGGTCACCAGGGTCACCGGGATTTGGCCCGTATCGACCGAGAACCGGACCGGGGCGGTGACGGTGTCGAGCGCTGTGTCGGTTTGCATGGTCATTTCCGTCAATGCTCGGCCGGCAATTCGGCGAGTTCGATCAGGATATCGCCCGTCGACTCGGGATTTATGAAGGCGATGCGGGCGCCGCCATGGCCGATGCGCGGGGTCTCGTCGAGCAGCTTGACGCCTTTCTCGCGCAGTTCGTCGAGCGCGCCGTCGATGTCCTCGACTTCGAAGCAGAGGTGGAACAGGCTCTGGCCTTTTTCCTCGATCCATTTCGCGGTGCCGGATTCCGGTCCCATCGCCTGCAACAGTTCGAGATAGGTTTCGCCGACCGGATACATCGCCAGCTTCGTCTGGCCGATCTGTTCCTCGAAATCGAGTTTCAGCCCGAACGTCTCCTCCAGCGTCGACATCGACCCTTTGATGTCGTTGACGGCGATGGCGACATGCTCGACGCGCTTGATCTTCATCCCGGTCTCTCCTCCGTGTCTCGTTCAGTTCCGCCGTTCCAGCAGGCCGCGCGCGATGACGTGCGCCTGTATTTCCGCCGCGCCCTCGAAGATGTTGAGGATGCGGGCATCGCACAGCACGCGGCTGATTTCGAACTCCTCGGCATAGCCGTTGCCGCCATGCACTTGCACGCTGTTGTCGGCGTTGGCCCAGGCGACCCGCGCGGCGAGCAGTTTCGCCATACCGGCTTCAATGTCGCAGCGGCGGTCCGAATCCTTTTCCCGCGCGGCGAAATAGCTGAGCTGCCGCGCGATCATCGTCTCGACCGCCATCCAGGCGATCTTGCCGGCGACCCGCGGGAAACCGTAGATCGACTTTCCGAACTGTTGCCGGCCGACCGCGTATTCCAGCGCCAACTCCATGGCGCGCTGGGCGACGCCGACGGAACGCGCCGCGGTCTGGATGCGGGCCGACTCGAAGGTCGCCATCAGCTGCTTGAAGCCGTCGCCTTCCTGCTGGCCGAGCAGGTTTTCCGCATCGATCTCGAACCCGTCGAAGGCGATTTCGTATTCCTTCATGCCGCGATAGCCGAGCACGTTGATCTCGCCGCCGGTCATGCCGTCGGCGGGGAACGGGTCTTCGTCGCTGCCGCGCGGTTTCGGCGCGATGAACATCGACAGGCCCTTGTAGCCGGGTTCGTCCGAATTGGTGCGCGCCAGCAGGGTCATCACGTCGGTCCGCGCCGCATGGGTGATCCAGGTCTTGTTGCCGAAGACCTTGTAGGTATCGCCCACTAGGGTCGCGCGCGTCTTCAGGCTGCCGAGGTCGGAGCCGGTGCTGGGTTCGGTAAACACCGCGGTCGGCAGGATCTCGCCGGACGCGAGCTTCGGCAGCCAGTATTCCTTCTGTTTCTCCGTGCCGCCGAGCCGGATCAGCTCGCAGGCGATTTCCGGCCGCGTGCCGAGCGACCCGACCCCGATATAGCCGCGCGACAGTTCCTCGGTGACGATGCACATCGAGACTTTGCCGAGTCCATGCCCGCCGAATTCTTCCGGCACGGTCAAGCCGAACACGCCCATCTCGGACATCTGGTCGATCACATCCATCGGGATGAGCTGGTCCTGGCGGTGCCAACCATGGGCGAAGGGAATGATCCGTTCGTTGGCGAAGCGATGGAACTGATCGGCGATCATTTCCAGGGTTTCGTCGCCATAGCCGGGATTGCCGAAATCGCCTTCCTCGATCAGCGAAGCGAGCCGCATGCGGACCTTGTTGGTATTGCCCTTGACGCGCAGCTGGCCCGCCGCACCGGACGCAAGTGGCGCCGTATCCGCGTCGTTCATGCCCATATCGCCGGGCCGGACGATTTCGCCCTGGCTGATCGCGACGCCGGAGCGCAACTGGTTGATATATTCGCCGTACGCGGCTTGCAGGATGAGGGATTCGATTTCGCCCAGCCGTCCCGCCTGTTGCAGCCGTTCGGCCCAGTGCAGCAGTTCGCGCAGGCCGGCCGCATAGGTCGTCATCCAGGACAGGCCATGTCCCGCGAACTGTTCGTCGTTGAGACGCCCGCCGCTAATCCGGCCGTCCACGGTGACAAGCGCGGCGACACGCGCGCGCGCAGCATCGACGAAACCTTCAACCGTCTGTTGGGCTTCCGCGCAGGTGCCGAGCAAATCGAGGAGGGCCAATGACTCGTCAGCCGAAATCGGCGAGTCGGGCATATTCGGACTCCTGTGGAGGTCGGTGTTCGGTCGAACTCTATAACAATCGATATGGCCGGCAAAGTCCGGGCCCGGGGCCAATTTTGCCGCGCCGATGTTCATCTCTAAGATTGACGGCGATCGCAATGAGAAACTGATCCCGCTTTGCCCGCAGAAAACACAGACGCCCTGTTTCGACGGTACGGCCCCGCCTACCGGTGGCTCGCCACGATCACCTGCGTTACGGGGGCGATGACCGGCGGGCTCGCCAGTACCACGGTCAATGTCGCGTTTCCCGACCTGATGGGCGCGTTCGGATTGGGCCGCGATCAGGCGCAATTGCTGTCGACCGGCTATTTCGCGTCGCAGACCCTCGGCATGCTGCTCAGCGCCTGGCTGATCAAGGCGTTCGGCGAGCGGGTCGCCAATATCGTGGCGTTGAGCCTGTTCACGCTGGGCGCGGCGATGAGCGGCCTGGCCTTCGATCCGGCGACCCTGATCGTCGGGCGCGTGACGCAGGGCGTTTCGGCGGGCATTCTGCAGCCGCTCGGCATGGCGGTGGTGTTCTCGGTGTTTCCCGAAGGCCGCAAGAGCCTGTCGATGGGCATCTTCGCCATGGGCATGGTGATCGCGCCGACCCTGGGGCCGACCATGGGCGGGTTGGCGATCGACCTGTTCAATTGGCGCTACATCTTCCTGCTGACCCTGCCGACGACGATTGCGGCGATGATCCTCAGCGGGTTTTTCCTGCCGAGCCGGCCCACGCCCCGCTTCCTGCCGAAGTTCGATTTCCTCGGCGTCGGCCTGCTCGCCGCAGCCCTGGTCGGATTGCTGCTGGGCTTCAGTTACGGCCAGCGGCTCGGCTGGACGTCGGACGATATCCTGTTACTGTTCGCGGTCGGCATCGGCTGCGGTGCCGGGTTTATCACCCGCCAGCTGACGATCGCCGAGCCCCTGGTGAATCTGAAGCTATTCCGAAACATGCAATTCACCGCGGCGGCGCTGATCGCGTTTTTCACCGAATGCGCCTTCCTGTCCTCGACGATCATGCTGCCGCTGGTCGTGCAGCAGATACAG
>JAKZTB010000093.1:0-16133 GCA_047517345.1 Alphaproteobacteria bacterium | reverse complement strand
AAATGACCGAGTGGCCTTCCAAGCGCGGGCCGATTACCAAAATCATGCCATCGGATGGCTGCATAGGGGATACAGTTCCCTTGGCGGTGGGAAAGTGGTACGATTTCCACGAATTTGGATGGTATATGGGGAATGTCGGTTAATTCATCAAAATACGCTTCGAGTGAAAGCTCATCGAACTCTTTCCACTGCTCATGGTGAATTTTGTTCCACTCGTCTTGGGACTTGGCACTTCCGTCTAATTCGCTGATGTTACCTATTTCATACCCATATCTACCAAAGCCGTCGGGGGAATTTTTATCCCCTGACGCCAGTTTAGAAACCGGAAAGAATCCATGCATGCAAAACATTTCGGTACTCTGATTTAATAAATGAGAAAGCCAATACGTCGCCACACGGCCTCCAGAAGTAACGACAAAGAATACCTCTTGAGTAGATTTTTCCGTCACTTAAATTCTCCGTATCGACGCAACAGATCGGCGAACCTGTCTTACCCAAATACCATTTAATTTGGCGGTGTTAGCATCGCAGTGGATGATTTCATGACTATCGCAGTCGAGCCGTTGTCGAGTGAACGTATCCATCAGCATGACTAGTTGGATAGAGATTCATCAAGGCTGGTGTCAATTTCGAAGTCTTTCAACGTAAAATCAAAATCGTTGAACCTGTGTTCGATTTTCCGGACGGCATCCCGGTCAATTAGGCCGTGCCATGTTCCAGATCCACCGTCGCGGATGTGTGAGTTTGGGGCTTCGGTCCATTTTTGATCACGGGCCAGAGTAATGCCTGCGTTCTTTTCCGCCTGTTTGAGGACCGCAGGCGCGCAGCAAGCAATGGCAAGATCCAGATCGTCGGGGATCAGGCTGGGGTCTGTCGCCGAATCGATAAAGTAGAGAATTTCACACATGGCAGAATGAGGATCATTTTTAACAGTTTCATAGGGAATCATTTTGATTTGATTACCATATTTCGGCATCGACCACGCAAAACTCGCATACATTTTTAGATAAGAATCCAGTGCACCGTTGAAAATGAAGTCGTTTAGGTCCTCAAAGAAATGGAATTTACCATTTTGATCTTGATAGCCGCGGGTCGTTTCGTCCACATGGTTTTCCATGTGGTTGTAATAGGAAACGAACTGATCCAGTGGATTGCGATATATGAAAACAATGCGGGTGTTTTCGTTGGCGAAATCGAAACCGCCTAGATCGTCATGTAAGGTCTTCATATTCGGATTGTCTTCGATAGTAGCGCCTAGTACGTCGTAGCCGTCGTTGTAGAACCGTAGCTGTCGCCATTGCTCAAGTTGCCTGCCTTGCAGTGTTTCCTCAATTCGGGGACATGAGATATGGCCGACTCCGAATAATCCAATCCCGATATTGGGATACGGCGCAACTACGGGGGCCGGAAATATTCTCTGGACCGGAATTGTCCTGGCCTTTGGCGCAGTGTATGCCGCGAGCGTGTGAAACAAGTTTTGCATATAGTTGGTTCCCGACCGTGGAATCGTGGAAATCAGCAAATTGCAAAACTGGGTTTGGCCGTACATTGCAGGGTCGGACGCCGGCCCTTTGCCAGGGCGTGAAACGGCCCGCTCCATTAGTGAATTTTCGAAGTTGGCTCTAGCGTCGGCATTGCTAGGATTAATGATCAGCGCCTTACGAAAGTTTTCGGCGGATTCTTCCATGCGCCCCAGTTTCCGGAGCAAAGCGCCACGATTGGTGTAAGCCGTCGCACAATCGGGATTGCCGATTACAGCCTTATCGAAGCAGGTCAGCGCGTCTTCAAGACGGCCTTGTTGTTGTAAAAGATTACCAAGAGCGTTGTGGGATTTACTAAGGTCCGGCCTAATGGACAGAGCCTTTTGGTGATTCGCGATGGCTTCGTCCGGCCTTTCCAACGCCTGTAGGACAATACCCAAATTACAGTGAAACATGGCATTTTCGGGACTTTTACCGATAGCCTTACCGATCAATTCATGAGCCATTTCCAACTCGCCAAGCTGAAAGGCAGTGCAGCCAAATAAATGATTGCCGTCGGCATGATTGGGATCGATATCAAGGACCTTCCGATAAGCGAGTAACGCTTCCTTCAGATCCCCGGCCCGATGGGCGCGAACGCCGTCCTGGAGATGATTTTCTAGCTCGGAAGTTTGGCTAATTTCCGTCGGCGTTTGATCTGTCAACTGGATTAAAAGACCGTTGTCGCTCATCGCTGCCTACTCACGCCAGCAGATGGCAGTTTGTAAGATGGATAATGGGATTCATGCGCCAGGCCAAGCTGTGTCGTTAAGGGTGTTCAGCCGCTTTGCAACAGTTGAAATACGCCTTTTTACGACGATCATTTTCCGTTAATTGAATCCTCGTTACTATATCGGACAATTGCAGGATAATCTCCGAATTTCGGGAAATCGTCTCCTTGGCGAAAACCGCGACCGGGCATGCTTCGGGCAGCGAAGGCAGCGCCTAATCTCGACCTGTCACGGTCCTGGATCCTCGGCGAGGCCGTAAGCGATATCGAAGCCGGACGCAACGCCGGTCTGGCCGGCGGCCTGCACGTATTAATCGGGCACGGCACGGGTTCTGCCTGGTTGCTCTAAGTCGTATATCGTGTAAACGCTGTCGTCGTCGCGCGCGCGGCATAGTCCGTCACGACATTGACGACGGCAGGCTTGCCGTCCGCATTCGCCTTCGCCGCCCGTTCCAATGCCGGGCGGATATCCTCGGGCGCCTCGACAAACTCGGCATGCGCACCGAGCGCTTCGGCCATCAGGTCGTAGCGCTTGTAGCCAAGCGCCCGTCCCGGCTTGTCCCCGTCCGGATCGGCCGTCCAGCCGCCGTTCAGGCTGATCACGACGGTCAGCGGCACGTTATGCCGGACCGCCGTGTCGATTTCCATCGCATTCAACCCGAAAGAACCGTCGCCGTGCAACACGACAACCTGCTTGTCGGGCGCAGCGATCTTCGCGCCGACGCCAAACGGCAGACCGACGCCCATCGTGCCGAAGCAGCCGGAATTAATGCGATGCCGCGGGGTAAAGGTCGGGATCGACTGGCGTCCGAAATTAAGAATTTCCTGACCGTCGACGACCAGCACCGCATCGCGGTCGAGAAAATCGCCGACTTCCTTGCACAGCCGCAGCGGATGGATCGGCGTGGCGTCGTTGGCCAGCACCTTCTCCTGCTCCGCCACCTTACTGGCGTTGGTGCCGCTGAGGCGGTCCCGCCAGCTCCGATAGCGGCGCAGCGTGATTTTCCCTTGGCACGCGGAAATCAACTGGTTCAGCGCGACCTTGATATCCGCCACGACGCCGAGGTCGACGCGCGGGCTGGTGTCGATTTCGGTCGGATCGATATCGATCCTGACCAGCGTCGCGTCCGCGTTGAAGCGCGGCGGCGCGGCGTTCCCGATCACGTAGTTCATCCGCGTCGCCAGGACGAGGATCAGGTCGGCCTCGCGGAAGGCGGAAGAGCGTGCGGTCAGATAGCAGAATTCATGGTCTTCCGGAATGACGCCCCGGCTTTGCGGCGTCGTGTAAAACGGGATACCGGCCTGTTCGACGAAAGTCTGCAGTTCGCCCTCTGCCGCACCCCATTGGATGCCGCTGCCGGAAATGATGACCGGCCGTTCCGCCTTTTCCAGCAACCCGACGATCGACGCGACATCCGCGTCGTTGGCCTGCGGACGGGCGCGCTTCTCCGGGCTCCAGGGATCCGGCCAGACGATGGTGTCCTCTTCGATATCGCGGTACAGCACGTCGCCGGGGAAATCGAGATAGACCGGGCCCGGCTTGCCGGACATCGCCTGCTGGAAGGCCTTGTTGATCAGTTCCGGAATGCGCGCCGGATTGTAGACCCGTTCCGCCCATTTCGTGCACGGCTCCATCATGGCAAGCTGGTCGATCTCCTGGAAGGCGCCGTTCCCCTTGCTGCCGTAAGGGGCGGAACCGCCCAGCGCGATCACGGGGGTGCAGTCGGCCCAGGCGTGCGCCACGCCGGTAATCAGGTTGGTCACCCCCGGCCCGGACGCCGCCATGCAGATGCCCGGCCGGTTCTGCAGGCGCGCATAGGCGTGCGCCATCATCGCGGCCGCCTGTTCGTGGCGCACGTCGATCGCCCGCAGGCCCTGGTCGATGCACTCCGATTCGACCAGCAGCATCGGGCCGCCCATGATGAAGAAGAAGTCGTCGACGCCCTGCTTCTTGAGCGCGCGCGCAATGATCTGTGATCCGTTCAAAGCCATAGCGTTACGTCCTCCTAGAATGTATTGAGCCGATTCGGCGAAATAAATTTCCGCGTCGCTTTCGGGACCCGCACCCAGTCATTTCTTTCGCCGGCTCGCGGATTTCTTGTGTTACTTTAGGCAGAGGACACCAACTGGACAATCAGCTCGTAAAATTCCGAACCAGGACCGAAATACTTGCGTGAGTTACTTCAGAGTCTGGCTCGTAATATGTTGCTGTTTTCATTGGCGATAGTCGAGTCGGATGGCAGGAGCGGTCCGCCGGGCGATGCCAGGCATCGGCCAAGGGCCGCGACGCACCAGCCGGCCGACAAGCGCCAACCCTTCGGGTGGCCTTTGTTTGCTCGCTGGAGAGCGCCAGCGCCCGCTTGCGATGCTTCCAGCATCGCGGCACGGACCCTTCCACCCCAGCGAATAAACAAAGACCATGAAATCAACAACATATTACGAGCCAGGCTCTCAGGCATTTGGCCTCGACTGGCGTGGCGGGAACGCCTTCGCCGGCAGCGCAATGGTGGTGTTCTGGACCGCGGTTGTTACCCATGCAAATTTAGCTGCCTACACCAAAGAGGTTGAATTCGAGGAGAACCGATGACCGGGCCTGATTATTCGCAGGAAGAAATCCAGAAAAACATCGAAACGGTTGTCGAAGGCATCGAACGGTTCATCGTGGCTGGTCAAAATGCCGAGGCCGATGCCCTGCTTGATCAGCTCATTCCTGTCATCGCACACGGCATCGACTTTATTGAAGACGCGGAAGAGGTTGGGATGTTCTCTGGCTTGTCGCTGGCTTGCGCGCGGCTTTCTCGACACGAAGACGCAAAAAATTATGCGTGCAGGGCGATTATAGAAAATCCGGCAGACCTTTTGGCTCATGCCCTTCTGGAGCCTAAAACGCGTATTTCGATCGCACGCGAACTAATATTTCATCAACGCAACGATCTCGCCCGTGACTTGCTCAAAACAGTCGGTATGACCGGCCAATCGAACGAAGGGGAATTCTATCTCGAGCTATTGGATTTTTACGATACGCAGAAGGCACTGGCGCGTCGGTTACCCTCTCAGCCGTATCGGGAAGAGCAGCGGCCGACCCTGCTAAGCCTCGTGATCTGGGGTGAAGCCTATGTCGAAAAATGTTTGAAATACGCAATTCCAAGCCTGCTCGCGCCCGGGAATATACCCGCGCTTGCCGCACAAGGCGGCGTCATCGTCGATATCTATACCTCGGAATACGGACGCACCCTGCTCGAAGACGATGAGGCTTTCGGCGCGCTGACGAGATTCGCCGAAGTCAAGTTTACCGAAATTCCCGATTCCCTCCTCGGATACGAGAAAACCGAAGCGACGCCCGATCCCGACCGCTGGTGCGTCGCCGGGGCCCAATACACGGCGGCGATCGCCGCACGGCATCTCGACGCGGACCTCGCCTTTATCGGCGTCGACAATATTTACAGCGACAGCTACCTGTCCGGCGCGAAAGCCTACATCGAGGCCGGGCATAGCGGTGTTGTGACGTCGGCGATCCGGGCGCAGGAAGAACCGATGGACGATTTTCTCAAGGAGGAAATACCCGGCACGGGGTCGCCGGATATCGAAATCGATAGCGCGCAGCTTCTCGCCTATGCAGCGCAGAATATGAACCGCCAGTTCTTCGACTCCTTTATCAGCTCCGATGACACCCATGTCGGCCAGGACCCGGTAGCGCTGTCCTTCGGTACCGAAGAGGGTTTCGCATCGCACACCTTTCAACTCAATCCGGCGATGATCTCGAGCGATCTGCTGCCCGACGATTTCGTCTTCGACTTTCACACGGCCGATGCGCGCTTCCTGGCAGAAATCATCAACGGCCGCGACCCCGAAGCCTTGATCAAGGTCGTTGAAGATTCCGATGGCGAAATCGCCGTCATCGATCTCGACGCGGGAACCGAAGGTACGGCACGCAGTTTCGGCGATTATCCCGTCACCACGGAAGCCTGCGCCAAGGCCGGCCTCAAATGGTGCAACAAGGAATCCGATATTCCCTATTTCCTCTGGGCCTTTCGGCAACGGTTCACCGTGCCTTGCGGCGACTATGGGTTGGAGCTACCGGAAAGCGATATGGACGAAATCCCAACCGTGGAGGAAGTTCTCGATCAATTCGAAGCGGGCGTCCAGGAAACCGTCCAACGCATCCGTTTCTACAGTGGCGCTTTTCGTTGACCGCTAACCATCTGCCAGAATCATCGCCGCGGCCTTTTCGGCGATCATCATGGTCGGCGAGTTGGTATTGCCGGATGTGATCGTCGGCATCACCGAGGCGTCGACGACGCGCAACCCCGCGATGCCGCGCACCCGCAGTCTTTCATCGGTCACCGCCATCGGATCGCTGTCGGTTCCCATCTTCGCCGTGCCGACGGGGTGGAATATCGTCGTGCCGATATCACCGGCCGCTTGTGTCAGATCGTCGTCCGATTCGACATGCGCGCCGGGCAGGAATTCCTCCGGCTGGTAGCGCTGCAGCGACGGCGCGGCGACGATGCCGCGCGACACCCGGATCGCATCGACGGCAACCCTGCGGTCCTCCGGCGCGGACAGGTAGTTCGGTGCAATCACGGGCGCGTCTTCCGGGTCGGTCGAGCGGGCATGGATCGAGCCCCGACTGACCGGTCGCAGATTGCAAACGCTGACGGTGAAGGCGCCGAAATTGTGCAGCGGATCGCCGAACTTATCCAAGGACAGCGGCTGAATGTGATACTGGATGTTCGGCATGTCGAAATCCGACGACGAGCGGGTGAACGCGCCGAGCTGCGACGGCGCCATGGTCAGCGCGCCGCGCCGGAACAGAGCGTATTGCAGGCCCATGCCGACACGCTTGGCGATCGACTGGTATTCGGTATTCATCGTCTTCACGCCGGAAACTTTGAAGATCATGCGCATCTGCAGATGATCCTGTAGGTTTTCGCCGACCCCCGGCAGGTGATACGCCGGCGCCACGCCCAGCGATTTCAAACGCTCGCCATCGCCGATGCCGGAGCGTTCCAGGATCGCCGGCGTGGCCACCGCCCCCGCGCTCAGGATGACCGCGCGGTTCGCGCCGATCGTGCGTTCCTGCCCGTTCCGGCGGATGACGACGCCGGTCGCCCGCGCGCCGTCGAGAACCAGCCGGTCGATCAGCGATTCCGTCATCAGGGTCACGTTCGGTCGCACCAGGCCCGGCTTCAGGAACCCGCGCGCCGCACTCCAGCGCCGGCCGTTCAACTGATTGACGTGAAAATAGCCGCAGCCTTCGTTATTGCCCCTGTTGAAGTCGCTCGTGCGCGGGATGCCGGATTCCTCGGCCGCCCCGACGAAGGCGTCGAGGATTTCCCAGCTGGTGCGCGGCTCATTGACCTTCCATTCGCCGCCGGCGCCATGCAGGTCGGTGGCGCCGCGGAAATGGTCTTCCTGCTTCATGAACAGGGGTAGCACGTCGTCCCAGCCCCAGCCCGACAGGCCCATCTGCCGCCAACCGTCATAGTCGGTCGCCTGACCGCGCATATAGATCATCGCATTGATCGCCGAGCAGCCGCCGAGCACCTTGCCGCGCGGATAGGCAAGGCTTCGGCCGTTGAGGCCGGGCACCTCCTCCGTCTTGAACATCCAGTCGGAACGCGGATTGCCGATGGCGAACAGGTAGCCGACGGGGATATGAAACCAGATCCAGGAATCCTTGCCGCCGCCCTCGATTACGGCAACCGTATGGCGGCCGTTCTCGCTCAGCCGGTTGGCGAGGACGCAACCCGCCGACCCCGCGCCCAACACCACATAATCGAAAGATTCGCCGCTCAACGCCGTCTCCCCACCCGCTACCGGGCGGGCAGAATATCAAATCCAGGGCATAGCGTCTTTGGCGGAAATGAACAGCGAGCCGTCGCGGTGGTTGGTCGGCATATTGTCGAGCGTCTCCACACGCCGCCAGGCAATTTTCTGCGCGAAAAGATTCACCGGCAGGCTGCTAAAATGATCGTGGATGCGGTTCGCGTTCGCCACGCTGCCGACCTCGGCCACGGCATCGGTTTCCTGCCATAGGGCGGTGTCGGTGGCGCACAGGACTTCCGCTTCGTGTCCTTCGATGTCCATCTTGACCAGATCGGCCCACGCCATATGCGGCAGGGCATTTTCCAGCCGTACCGGGAACCGCTCCAATTCGCCATAGGGCGAGGCTTTCGCACCGGACAGATGGCTGCCCGTCGTGTTTCCGAGTACGCGGGTAAACTCATGCGTCCCGTCCGTCGTGGAGACGGCGGCCGGATAGACCGTCACGCGCTCGCAGCCGTTACGCGACAAGGTTTGCTCGAGTATTACGAGGTGCCGCGGGTCGGGTTCGAACGCGCGCACCGTGAAGCCGCAACGGTCCATGACCAACGAATGAAGGCCCAGATTGGTCCCGAAATCCGCAACGCGCCGGTAGCGCTGCCGGTTGCGCCAGTAAAAGGCGAAGAGGATCAGCTCGTCCAAGCCGAAAAGATCGAGCGAATTGATGTTGCCCATCTCCTTATACGGAAACACGATCTCGCCGAACGGTTCGAAAGGCGCGGCAACCGGCGATTCCGACCGGAAACGGGCCTTCACCGCCGCGATGGACTTCGATTTCAGATCGCCGTACAGCGCGTCGGTCGGGGCATGGCGCGCCGCGATCTCCGGCAAGGTCTCGATCAAGCCATCGAGCGGATCGGGCAGGTGATTCAGACCGTCGGGCATGATTTCAATCGGCCGGATTGGGCGCGAGCGACGCTTCGACCGGCGGCACGATCATGTTTTCCAGGAAAACCTCGCGCGGCAGCAACGGATCGGCATCTTCGATCGGCCGGCCGTAGCGGCTTTGCGGTACGACCCGGTGTTCGTGCGGAATGCGGACGTCGCACAGAATCGGTCCATCATGCGCCATTACGGCGCGCAGGACGTCGTCGACATCGGCATTGCGGTCGAGCCGTAACGCCGGGATATCGAACGATTTCGCCAACGCGCCGAAATCGGGAAATCCGAGCCCACCCTCCGGCGACGTCGCTACATAGACGCCGCCGAGCCATTGCTCCTGCGTCTGCCGGACCATGCTGAACCCGTCATTGTTGACGACGAAAATACGCAGCGGCAAGTCGTGACGGCGCACCGTCGCGAGTTCCTGCACGTTCAGCATCAGGCTGCCGTCCCCGGCCACGCAGATGACGGATGCGCCGTTGAGCGCGAGAGAGCCGCCGATCGCCGCCGGCAGCGCGTAACCCATCGGCGTATTGTTGAAAGCGTGGTAGGCGCGCTGGCCGGAACGGAACGGATAACCCTGCATCAACCAGGCTATTGCGCAGCCGGTATCCGAAAATATTTGCGCATTCTCGGGCGCGAAACGGGCAAGCGCCGCCATGAAGACGTATGGGTTGACGGGGCCCTCATCGTCGAACTCGGGCAGCCGTATCGGAAATTTTTGTTTCCAGCCGGCAACCCGCTCGAGCCAAGGCGCCATATCGGGCGCCGCGTAATCGTTGAGGCGGCCCAAGAGGCGCGACAGGAAGCGTTTCGCGTCGCTCTCGACCGGAACGTCGATCGGCTTGCCCATGGTGGGAAACTTGCCGAGCTCGGCCGGGTCGATATCCACGACGATCGTCTTCGCCCCGCGCGCCCAGGATTCCATCGGCGACCCGGTCTCTCGGGTGCTCATCCGGGCCCCGATGGCGAAGACGAGGTCGCTGTTCTGGACCGCGAAATTACCGTAACGCGTCCCATGGGTGCCTAACCCGCCGACGAAGCTGGGATGACCGTGATCCAGCAGGTCCATCGCGCCCCAGCTTGGGCAGACCGGGTATCGCAGCACATCCACCAGACGGCGCAACTCCGGCTCCGCCTTCGCCAGGCGGACGCCCCAACCGGGAATCAACACCGGACGCTCGGCCTCCGCCATGAGCCCGAGACAGCGGTCGATATCCGCGTCGAGGGGCGCCGTCAAGGCATCGCCCCCCTCATCCGGCCACGGGAAACCGGCGAGCGCCGCCGGGTCGATATCGCCGCGCTGCAGATCGTCGGGAATATCGACCAGGACCGGCCCCGGCCGGCCATCCTGTGCGATGTGCAGGGCCTTCTCCAATTCGAAGCGTATATCGGCGGGATCGGTGACCTGGACCGCATATTTGGTCACCGATTCGACGATATCGACGATCTGGGTTTCCTGGAAGCCCATCTGGCGCACGCCGGTTTCGCCGCGGAAGCGGAAGGTCGCCACCTGACCCGTCAAATAAAGCACCGGCACCGAGTCGAACCAGGAACAGCAGATACCGGTCAAAAGATTGGTCGCGCCGGGACCGCTGGTCGCCAAAGCGCAGCCGAGACCGCCGGTCGTCCGGGCGTAGCCGTCCGCCGCCATCGCGCCCGCCTGTTCGTGATGCGGCGCGATGAAGTCGATATCGGGATGTTCGGCCAGCGAATGAATGATGTGGATCGACGCACCGCCGGTCACCGCAAAGACATGCCGGATGCCTTGTTTGGCAAGAAAATCAGCGATGTAATCGGAAAGTTTCATACGCTGGTTCCGCTATGATTCCGAGTCGTGACGCCGCAAGCGATAGTCGTCGGAATTTCCGGGCAATCGCCGGGCCAAGGCCGCGCCGCCCGCGCGCCACGGATCGTACATGGTCGAGAAATTGCGCCCGCCCGCGACCTGCCTGCCCTGCGCCATGCACCAGCCGATGTGCGCGTAAAGATCGTCGAAAGACGTTCCCTCCGTCTCGTAGAAGGCCTGCGTTTTCTCAAGGCCGGGACCGGCACGGTCGCCGGCGGCGAAGGTTTCTTCACGAATTTTCGTGCGCATGTAACCTGGACCAATGATGTAAACATTCAAATCCGTCGTCTCGTCGTCGAGCAGCTCGCACATCTTGATCAGCGCGATTTTCGACAGGCAGTAAGCGGAATAATTGGTTAACGGACCGTTAGTCCCGCCGCCGGCCAGGAAACAGGCATGCGATTGGCCGCCGGGCCGCCGATAGGGATAAAGCGCATGCAGGACGCGCAACTGCGCCAGAACGTTGACCGAAACCGAGCGTTCCCAGTCGTCGAAATCGATCTCGAAAAACGGTCCGATCGGCGCCATCGTCCCGACGCTGGAGACGAACAGGTCCCAGCGAAATTCGCCGCCCAGCGCCTCTTTCAGACTTTCAACGGCAGCGGCGCCGGCGAGATCGCATTGGATCAGCGTCACGTCCGGCAATTCCCGAAGCGGTGCGACATGGCTCTCGTCGCGATAGGCGCCGACCACGCGCCAGCCGTCCGCGTGGTAGCGCAGCGCCATCTCCCGGCCGATATCGGCGCTGGCGCCGAGGATGAATACGGTGGTTTTGCCGCCGCCGTCAGCCCCCGTCATAGCAGGCCCGGTACCAGGGGAAATAGGGATGGCGCGCGTTGTTGCCGGCGAAGAAGGGATTGATGCCGAACGCGACACTCGGCACGACGGTCGCTTCGACGCTATAGCGTTGCACATCCTTGCTTTGCGGCGGAATTCCCCGGTGCGACAGCTCCGACGGCCGGAACAGGACCCAGCTTGGCCCGTTCTCTTCCAACGTCAGTTCCCGGCCGTCGGCCAGGCGCACCTGAAAGGTTCCGTCCGCCAGGCTCAACGGCGTCGGAAAAATCATGATCTTGCACAGCGCCAACGGCAAACCGTCGAGGTGCCATTCGTTCGGCCCGGCGGGGGCCGAATGCGCATTCAAGCTCCAGCCACGCACCCCGAGGACGCGCCACGGCGCGCCGAACAGCGCCGCCAAATCGTCGCGCAGGAAATCGAAGATATCCGCCAGCCGCCACAGGGCTTCCGCCGAAAACCGGTAGAATGCCGTGCCGGTGTTGAGGGCGTCGAACACGGCTTGCGGCAGGTCGGTTTCGTCGAACTGCGGATGCGCGAGGCCGAATCGCATCGGCTGCTCGGGGCAACGCACCATCGCCGCGATCAACGCACTTGCCATCGCCTCGGGCAACGCGCCCCGGGCGATGCCGGTTTCCGCGAAATTGCGATAGGCATCGTTCCAGACATCGAAACGCCGTTGCTGGCCGTGCGACAAGGCTTGATCGAGGAACCCCCCGTAATCGTCCCAGACCTGCCGGCCCTGATTTTGCAGTTGCGAGGTCATTGCGGCACCGCGAAGCAATAGGTGCTGATCGTGTCCATCGCCGCGATCTCCGGGACCCAGCGGTAGCGCCGCATGATGACCTCCGCGTCGAAGGACAGGACGCTGAATCCGTGGCCGGACAGCAGGTCTTCCAGCTCCCGACGGCTCCAAGCGTTCTGGTGATTGAAATTGTAGCTCGGTTCGGTATCGACGAAGCGCCGACGCAGCAGCGCGGCGATGCCGTGCGGCGTGCTTTCCCCAAATATGGCCGAAAGCAGCGCCTCGTCGAGCGGCGGCGGGCCGTGATACGCCGCGCCCTCGTCCGGACCCCTCGCCCGCGAAATGACCGTCTGCGCCGGCATAGGCGTCGTTCCAGAAACCGCAGAAAATCATCGCCGCGCGCGAATCGACGCTGTCTTCAACCCCGCGCTTTCGCCAGAGCGGCTGCAGGCTCTCCAGCCCCCACAACGGCGCGCAGATTATCTCCGGCTCGCCGCGCCGCCAATCGTCGGCGATGCGGTCGAAATCCGGAATTTTCAGCAGCAAGGCACCCTCCGGCCGGACCACGCGCCGCGCCTCCTTCAGCACGCGGTCGACTGTCGGGTCGTCGAGATGCTCGATGCAATGCGAGGAATAGACCAGCGGCAGCGACGCATCGTCGAGCGGAAACACGCAATCGGGGTCGAAATGAAAGGGTGATGGATTGGCGGCGCTTTCGACGGCTTCCAGATTGCGCCAATGGGCAAACTGGAAATTCGGACCGCCGCCGATATTGAGATACCGGATCTCCGCGGCGTCAGGGGCCTCGAAGACTCCGAGCAGGCGCTGGAAAACCGCCGCGAAGGTCTGATCCTTCCCGCGCAGAGCGCGGCGTAGCGCCACCGCCTCCGCCGGCGCGCCCGCCCGCGGTCCCTGCAGCGCCATCAGCAGTATCTTTCCGCCGAGCGCCGCCAGGCAGTCCGGGTCGAGCATCAGGGCGGCATCGAACGCCATCAACCCCCTGACGAAATCGCCTGACTGGGTCGCGGCCAAGCCCCAGATCGCGTAAGCGGCGGCCGAATCCGGCTCCGCTTCCAAAACCTGAAAGAACAGATGCGGTGCGCGAACATGTGCGTCGCTCTGCAACTCGCGCGCGGCCAAGGACAGGCGCGCGGCGACCACCGGATCGGTCGAAAGTTGCGACGGCGGCGTGGCGGCAATCAACCCGACCAACGTCTGGATGCATTGCGCAGCGAAGGCGTCCCCGGAGGCGCCGGCCGTTTGCTGCGCTGCGTTCGTCATAGTTGCGTCATTCCCTTAAATTTTTGCTGTGCAACCGCGCCAGCCACACGACCGCAATATATCGAGTCATGGTTAATTTGGCATTAAACATGATCGCGGCGCGCGTTTGGCGGGTAGCGAGAGCACAAGTGATCGTGCCGCACAACTCAGGCCTGTAACCGCGGCATCGGCGAGGCAATCGGCACAGCTCGATTCGGCCCTTTGGCAATGGGCAATTGATTCCGGCAGGGCGGGATGATTCTTCCGCCGCCGGCGAAGTCTGGAATCGTACAGTTATAACTCATTGTAAATTAACTATTAATCGGGACACAAAAACGGCACGGCTTTTGCTACGGCTAGATCCGAATAGGTTAAGTGTGTCTGAAACTGGACTTTTGGGATCGGTGAACCGCGAGCCCCCTAACAGAATTTGTGCGGCAACCGGGACCTGGCAGGAGGCTGAAACGGTAAAACCGTCATGGCTACGAATATAATACTCAGCGCCACATTGCGTGCGAATCTGGTTTCGTTGAATCGTACAACCGAATTCAGCGACCGGACGCAGGAGCGGCTTGCCTCCGGACTGGCCGTCAATACACCGCTCGACAATGCCGCGGCCTTTTTCGCGGCCAAAAGCCTCAACAACCGCGCGGACGACCTTCTCAAGCTGAAGGACAATATCTATCAAGGCGTCAGCACGTTGGCCGCGGCCTTGAACGGGATCGAGGCGATTACCGAACTGGTCGAGCAAGCCAAAGGTATTGCCACTACGGCAAGGGCGACCAGCGACACCAACGAACGATCGGCGCTTGCCGTTCCATTCAATGCACTGCGGGAACAAATCAATTTCCTATCGAACGACGCGAGCTTTGGCGGTACGAATCTGATCGCGAACGTTCCCGATAACCTAACCGTCGATTTCAACGAGGACGCAACCAGTTCACTCACGATCAACGGGATCGATTCATCGACGACCGGACTGGGCGTCGGTGCCGCGCTGGTCGATTTTGCCTTCGACGTGTTTATCGATATCGCGATCAATCAAGTCGAAACCGCGATTGCAACGCTGAGAACGACCGCCGCGACACTGGGGTCGAATTCGACGGTTTTGCAAGCCCGCCTGAACTTCACCGAAGATTTGACCAACACTTTGCAAGAAGGTTCGGGGAAACTCACACTGGCCGATTTGAACGAGGAAGCCGCCAATTCCTTGTCGCTCGATACCCGGCAGCAGTTGGGCCTCAATTCCTTGGCCCTTGCCGCACAAAGCGAGCGCGCGATTATCAGCCTGTTCGGCTAATCGGCGCTCGGACAAGAACCTTGCCTCGGGCAACGGCTGGTAAAAAAAAACGGCGTCCGTTCTCGGTCGCCGTTTTTCAAAGACAATTAAACGAAGGTTCTAGGCCATTAGGCTGACCGCCTTCTCCGTCGGATAACCGCCAATCCCAGAAGTCCAACACCCAACATCGCAAGGCTGCCGGGTTCCGGTACAGCGAATAACATCCCAACACCAAGCAGCGCGGTAAAAATTCTCTTAAAATTGACATTTAATATGCCTCCAATCGTTTAACTTGCGTTTGGCAAATAATTTTCTGTGCCAATCGTTGAGTCATAAGAATTATCCCTGAATAGCAATATCCATGCCGAAATTCTAACTCGTTGAATTCAAGTGATTTTTTATATTACCTCTCAGCAATAACGCCGAAATCGTAAACTATTCCGACACCAGATCTACAAGATTTTTCTTAATAAAAAATAAAAGTATTTGTTATCAATTAGTAGGAAGAATTTCATCCGCGAATCGGCAGTGTAAAGTATTCCGACACTATCGTTCCACTCCCCTGCCTAACACTGCGTTGGCGTGGGAAGCCGGTCATAGGCCGCGATCCGGCTTCTCGCGCCGGCGCTGTGTTCGTCGATCGCTGCGGCGACCTTTTTCAACGTTTCCGCCTCGTCGAGCCCATCGCCGGGAAGCCGGCCGGCGCAATTCTCGACCGAAAGCGCGATGTCGCCGTAGCGCTGCATGCCGGGGCCGTCGGCGCAGTCCACATCGGTCACCACGATCCCGTCCTCCGGGTCGAGGACGGTCTTGACGATGCCGTCGGGCGAGCGTGGCCCCAAGAGTTCGGAAATAAATCGAACGTCGATGGTGCAGTAATCGTGCTCGAATCCGTTCGAGAGCAAGTCGTGGGAAATAATCAACGGGCTCGGTTCGTAGGTCCGGCAGCAAAATCCCGTTTCGGTTTTGAAGAACAGGGTGACCGGATTTTGCGCGATCGTCCGCGCCTCGGCGGCAATGAACGAGTCGATGCAATGGGGGTGCAGGGCGTCGACGACATCGGGCAGGCGCCGGCGGATGATGGCCAGGATGTGCGAACCCAGGTTGGGGATATTGATCCAGGGCACCGATCTTGTGCTCCAGCAAAGCAGGAACAATTTTTTGTCCGGGCTGAAGGTGCGAGATGAGGGAGCGGGCACCTGCTGAAGGTGATTTGGGTCGTTTCCAAGCTTGGCTTTACGACGTCA
>JAKZTB010000092.1:0-13725 GCA_047517345.1 Alphaproteobacteria bacterium | reverse complement strand
CTGCCATAGCGGCCCAATGCTTCTGCTATGCGCACAATCCGTATCTCCGGATCCATCGATACCCCCGGTTCCTTGGAACGCTTCAAGAAACCGGACATATCGCGTGCTACACATTCCGGACATACCTTGTGCTACTGACATCCGCCGCTAGTGGATACTGGCCTGCGATGAGGCCGGCGCCATGGGTACCCTTCGCAAGCAATTCAGCTCGGGTGTCATGGCCAAGGGCGCGTTTGGAATGCAGAACTTCGTCTGGTTGGTCGAAGGCGATGTTTATCGTTGCCGGGCCAGCGCGCGCTTGGTTCGCCGGTATATAAACGTGGAAGACGCGCAGTCATGCTTTACGCAAGCGCGTGCATGATATACTGGCGCCGGTCCGGCAGGAGGGCTCGAAGGCTGCAACCATGACGGCAACAATTCTCGCGAACGAACCGGCGATTCGCCTGGGCTTCTTCCTTGGGATCTTCGCGCTCATGATCGTGTGGGAAATTGCGGCGCCGCGCAGGGCTAGGTCCGTGTCCCGTTGGGTCCGCTGGCCAAGCAATTTCGGCATCGTCGCGTTCAACGCGCTGTTTTTGCGTATCGTGATCCCCCTGGCGGCCGTCGGTTTGGCAGTCCTGAGCGAGGAGAATGGCTGGGGGTTGTTGAACGCGTTTTCGCTGCCCTCTTGGCTCGCCATCGTTCTATCGGTCGTGCTGCTCGACCTCGCCATCTATCTGCAGCATGTCATGTTCCATGCCGTGCCCGCCCTCTGGCGGCTGCACCGGATGCACCACGCCGATCTCGATTTCGACGTCACCACCGGCACCCGGTTCCACCCAGTCGAAATCCTCTTGTCGATGGCCATCAAACTGGCCGTCGTGGCGGCGCTCGGTCCGCCGGCCGTTGCGGTGCTGATCTTCGAGGTGCTGCTCAACGTCTCTTCGATGTTCAACCATGGCAACGTCCGCATCGCGCCGAAGGTCGAGGGCGTTCTGCGCTGTTTCGTGGTCACGCCGGACATGCACCGCGTCCACCATTCGATCCTGCCGCGCGAAACCAACAGCAATTTCGGCTTCAGCCTGCCCTGGTGGGACCGCCTGTTCGGAACCTACACCGCCCAGCCCACGGACGGGCATCGCGGCATGACCATCGGCATCGAGCAGTTCCGCACGTCCCGCGACCTGCGGCTCGACCGCATGCTGCTGCAACCCTTCCGCGGCGAGATTGGCGATTACCCGATCAACCGGCGCGGCGCCGGCCGGTGACGACGAACCATAATGGGCAGCCAATCCGGAACACGACGGCGGCGCCGCAAAGCGCCCCATAGTTTATTCGATCGGACATGAAAATTTTTTTGGAGCGGGCGAAGGGATTCGAACCCTCGACTTCAACCTTGGCAAGGTTGCGCTCTACCCCTGAGCTACGCCCGCATCCGGCGCCGCCACAGTAGCGGCGGCGCGGCATCATACGCAATGTTCCGGCCTATGCAAGCGCTGCGCGGGCTTGCGGCCGGTGCGCCGGGCTTGTATGTCAACGGCCATGTCTCGTGAACACAATCTAACATATGGTACCCCAACGACGGCTTCCCGAGTTCTCCGGTTAGGCGCGCGATGCGCCGCGATGCGGGGCCGTCGCAAGCGTCGCGCAACGCGGCCGGTGATCTCGGGAAGCCGCCCTCCGGGTCCCGTAGCCCGGCTTCTCGGGGCGTCGACGGCCCTTGCCGATGTGCCCGCATCGCCTGCGAACCATCTCCTGCCGAAAAACCGGGATACAGGATCGTAGGGGTACCATATGTTAGATTGTGTCCACTACCATATTCCCGACCCTGCGACTCCGGCGGAAGAGGCACTTTTCCGGCAGCTCGACACGCTGGAGATTAGCCACGCGACGCACCGCCACGAAGCCCTGTTCACGGTCGAGCAGTCGCAGGCGCTGCGCGGCACGCTGCCGGGCGCGCACATCAAGAATCTGTTCCTGCGCGACAAGAAGAAGAACATCTGGCTGGTCACCACGCTGGAGGACCGGCAAATCGACCTGAAGGCGCTGCGCCGACGGTTGCAGGCCAAGGGGAATCTGTCGTTCGGCAATGCGGAACTGCTGATGGACGTGCTCGCCGTTATACCGGGCGCCGTGACACCGTTCGGCGTACTGAACGACGAGGAATGCCGCGCCACCATGGTTCTGGACCGGGCCATTCTCGACCATGAACTGGTCAATGCCCATCCGCTGCGCAACGACAGGACGACCGCCGTCGCGCCGGACGGGCTGCTGCGCTTCCTCGAAGCGCGAGATCACCCGCCATTGATTCTCGATTTCGACGATCTGGACGGGGACGTGGGTTAACGCGCCTTGCGGTCCCCTTGTCACAGCGGCTCAAAACCGCCATTTAAGGTCTGATACAAACGAGAGGGGTAGGAATGGAACCGATAATCGGTGAATCGGCCGCACAGGAAGGTTTGGTCAAGGACACGTCAACCGCGACCTTCATGGCCGACGTCATTGAAGCGAGCCGGGAGACGCCGGTCATCGTCGATTTCTGGGCGCCGTGGTGCGGTCCCTGCAAGGATCTTGGCCCGATTATCGAGAAAGCCGTCAGAAGCGCCGGCGGCGCCGTCAAGCTCGTCAAGATCAACATCGACGAAAACAAGGAAATCGCGGCGCAAATGCGCGTCCAGTCGATCCCGGCGGTGTTTGCCTTTTCGAACGGACAGCCGGTGGACGGGTTCGTCGGCGCGCAGCCGGAAAGCCAGATCAAGAGTTTCATCGAACGCGTCGTCAAGGCAGCCGGCGGCGATATCGGCCCCTCGCCCATCGATCAGGCCATGGAACAGGCGGCGGAAGCGGAAGCCGCGGGCGACGCGCAGACCGCCGGCGGCATCTACAGCGAGGTCCTGCGCCACGAACCGGACAACATGCAGGCGCTTGCTGGCCTGGCCCGCTCTCTCATGGCCGCCGGGGAGGCCGACGCGGCGCGGAAACTGCTCGACGATGTGCCCGAAGACAAGCGGGAGGACCCGGAAATCAAAAGCGTCATCGCCGCGCTGGACCTTGCCGAAAAGGCCGGCGAGTCGGTTGGCCAAATCGTCGAACTGGAAGCCCGCGTGGCGGCGAACGAAGCCGACCACCAGGCCCGCTTCGATTTGGCGCTGGCCTATTACGCGTCGAACCGGACCGAGGACGCGATGGACCATTTGCTGACCATCGTGCAAAAAAACAGAGTGTGGAACGATGACGCCGCGCGTGTGCAATTGATCGAAATATTCGATGCGTTGGGATCGGCCGACCCGCTGGTCGCGGACAGCCGGCGGCGGCTCTCGACAATTCTGTTTTCATGAGCGCATTCGACCCGGCGTTCGGCGACCTTCCGGCGACATTGCCGATATTCCCGTTGACCGGCGTCTTGCTGCTGCCGCGCGGGCGCTTGCCGCTCAATATTTTCGAACCCCGTTATCTGAACATGATCGCCGACGCGCTGGGCGCTGATCGGATGTTCGGCATGGTGCAACCGGCCGAAGCCCAAGCGGAGGAAACCGAAGGCGAACCGG
The DNA here is from genome assembly GCA_047517345.1 of Alphaproteobacteria bacterium. Lineage (GTDB taxonomy): Bacteria > Pseudomonadota > Alphaproteobacteria > UBA8366. The sequence continues at coordinate 10,198 of JAKZTB010000092.1, read as the reverse complement.
ACGTCTATCCGACCGGCTGTGCCGGACGCATCACCCATTTCGAGGAAACCGACGACGGCCGCTACATCCTGTCCCTGAAAGGCGTGTGCCGTTTTGCCATAGCAGAAGAGGTCCCGACGACCCGCGGCTATCGGCGCTGCGCCATCGATTGGGCGCCCTATCGCGGCGACCTGACTAAGGAAGACGGTATTTCGATCGACCGCGAACGGCTGGTCGCGGCTGTGAGGGCCTATTTCTCCGCGAAAAGCCTTGAGGCGAACTGGGAAGCCATCGAGAGCGCGAAGAACGAGTACCTGGTCACGTCGATCGCCATGCTTTGTCCGTTCGACCCGTCGGAGAAACAGGCGCTGCTGGAAGCGCCCGACCTGGCCGCTCGGAGCGGTCTGCTGACGACGATCGTCGAAATGGCGGCCCTCGACCAGACCGACGGCATACGGCAATAGCCATTTCCCAAGAGCCTGGCTCGCAATATGTTGTTGATTTCATGGTCTTTGTTTATTCGCTGGGGTGGAAGGTTCCGTGCCGCGATGCTGGAGCATCGCAAGCGGGCGCTGAAGCGGTCCAGCGATTAAACAAAGGCCACCCGGAGGGTTGGCGCTTCTCGGCCGGCTGGTGCGTCGCGGCGCTTGGCCGATGCCCGGCATCGCCCGGCGCGCCGCTCCTGCCATCCGACTCGACAATCGCCAATGAAAACAGCAACATATTATGAACCAAGCTCTTAGAGGATGAGATCAATGGCTGACGCAAAATCCGGTGTCGATCCCAAACTGCTCGAGATACTCGTGTGTCCGCTGACCAAGGGGCCCTTGGTCTACGACGAAGAGAACAGCGAGTTGATCAGCAAGCTGGCCAATCTCGCCTACCCGATCCGCGACGGCATTCCAATCATGCTGGTCGACGAAGCCCGGCCCCTGGACGACGCGTAGAGGAAACGGGATGAACGGCGACAGTTTCTCGGCGCAAAGCTGGCCGACCGAAATCCGCTACAAGAAGGACGAGAAAGTCCTGGAAGTGGACTTCGACGATGGCGCCAAATTCCGCTTCCCGGCGGAATTGCTGAGGGTCGAAAGCCCGTCGGCGGAAGTCCAAGGACATGCGCCCGACCAGAAAACCATCGTCGCCGGCCGCCGGCATGTCGGCATCATGGCCGTCGAACCGGTCGGCAACTACGCCGTCCGCCTCAAATTCGACGATATGCACGATACCGGCATCTATAGCTGGCAATATCTCCACGAACTGGGACAGAACCAGGAAACCGTATGGCAGGACTATCTCACCGCAATCGCGGTGAGCGGTCTGTCCCGCGATCCCTGAGAATAAGGAACCCCGCCATGCCCGACGCCGGCACGATCACCGGATTTCACGCCCATATCTATTTCGACGAGGCGAGCGAGGACGACGCCCGCATCGTGCGCGAGGCGATCGACGAGCAGTTCGATACCAAGCTCGGCCGCTGGCACCACAAACCGGTCGGGCCGCACCCGATCTGGATGTACCAAGTCGCCTTCAAACCCGAGATCTTCGCCGACCTCATCCCCTGGCTCACCCTCAATCGGCGCGGCCTGACGATCTTCATCCACCCCGAAACCGGCGACTCCGTCGCCGACCACACCGACCACGCGATGTGGATGGGCGAGATTCTGGAGCTGAATATCGACGTACTGCGTAAGTTGAACGAGAAGGACTAGGGCGACCGTAATATATAATTCTTTGCCCACTCTATTTGAACGGCGGTCCCAGACACCAGGCGGTGAGAGAACAGCGGGCGCCGCGCGTTACCTCCTTAACCCGATGCGGCAGGAACGCGGGATACAGATTCGCACAGCCTAGATCCTCTGGCGCGACTACTGGGTCAGGGTCGTCAAAAAATTGCAGCTCTCCGCCGTCATAGTCGGCCGCGTTGCAAAGTTGCACCGAGATGGCGATTTTACGCCGCGTGTTCTTCGGATTGCCAATGTCGGTATGCCAATTATGAAAGCCGCCGACACTGTAGCGCTACACTTTCAGCGGAATATCAATCGTTTCCACTTCAAACCCGAACGCGCCGCCCTGCTTCAGGAGTTCCGAAAGACGCTGATAGATCCACTCGGTTTCGGTCTCTAACGGAATTCGTTTGTATTCGGCAGTTTTGCCGTCCGCACTTACTACGTCATCGACACCCCCGCTGGAGACTTGTGCAAGCTCCCATGGAAAGTCGAGCGCCATCAGCGTTGCGCATTCGTCGGGCGAGAACAGCTCTTTCTTGACCTTTACGCCGTAAATCATTTCGGTCATCGAATCGACCTTCCGTTCTCAAGCTTGCGGAAGCGCGCGGACCCGCTCGAGTGCAGGTGATATCCAACGCGCCGCTGCGTCATGCACTTCGCGCGATGCGCGTTCTCTTTTGGCCGCACTGTCGGATCGAAACTCCCGGTTTGGAACTTTCGCGTCTTGCTTCGTCGCATTGGCCACGCGCGTTTGCATTTCAGCGTCCAATTCTATGCCGAAATGCAATGGGATTTGGTGCAAAATTGCATCGGGCAGCTGCCGATAGTCTACCGCAAGACACGCGTCGTCTTTTGCCGAAGCGGCGCCGTCGCAGATTTTACCCAAGACGCGGGCGGCAAATTCCAGGGGCGCCATGTCGGTAAGGTGATCTCCGTCGAATCCCAAAAGCCGGACCGCCCGCAACGGATCGTTTTGGAGCGCCGGAAGCCCGCCGCCGCTTTCCAGCAGAGAAACCAAGACTTCGACGGGATCGCGATGGACGAAAACCCAAGGCACCGACGGGAACGCCGCGCGGAACAGGGGAATGTGGCAGGAAAGCGGACTCCAGGATTTGATCAATAAAAATCGTTGCGTGGGGCGTCGGGCCCGTCCGATGACTCCGACCAGGTCTTGCAGCGACGATATCGAGGCTCTCTCCGACATCGCACCGGCGAGCATAACGAGATCGGAAACCGGCTCGGGCTCGCCGAGCGCCAGTACTTGCGGCAGACTGCCCAAGGCTCGATTGATCAATGTCGAGCCGCAATGGGTCATGTGGAAAATCAGACCGGCGAGCGGCAACCCGTCTTGTTCCGCCGCCGCCTCAGCAAGGCCGTCCAGTCCGGTTCGCATCGGTTTTGCCGCACGAAACGGATGCATGGGCTCGTTCGACAAACGATGGGCCAGCTGAACCGTGCCGTTGAAAAACGGCTGGTCCAGGTCGAAGTTCCCCAAATCGCGCCATTCGACGACCGGTCCCGACTTGGTTTGCTTGATGGCTGTCGGCGTCATGCTAACCGTTAAATCGGCTCGCCCTTCACCAAGCGCGGCAGGTCGCCGACGACGCCCATGGCGTGGCGCATGAAGAAGCGTTTGACCGGCGGCAGGCGGTTGATGGCGGCGAGGCCGAGGTCGCGGGCCAGGCGGAGCGGGCCGATATCGTTCGAGAACAACCGGTTTAACGCATCCTTCGTCGCCGCCATGAAGACATTGTCGAAACGGCGCCAGCGCTCGTAGCGGGACAGCACCGGGCGTTCGCCGATGTCGAGGCCGAGGCGGTGGGCGTCGACCATCGATTCCGCCAGGGCGGCGACATCGCGCAGGCCGAGATTGAAGCCCTGTCCGGCGATCGGATGGATGACATGCGCCGCATCGCCGATCAGCGCCAGGCGCCGGTCGGTATAGCGTTCGGCATGCACCAGGCCAAGCGGATAGCCGAAGCGCGGCCCCTCGACGGCGATATCGCCGAGCCACCAAGCGCAGGTGTCACCCATTAGGCCTCCGTCGCAAGAGCAAAAACAACTTTCGGCAGATACGCGAGAAAATATCTTACAATGGTAGTAATATTTGGGTAGAATTCCGGTCGATTGGAAGGATTTCCGAGGATTCTCGCAATTGAAATAATTGCCGTATGCGAGGGTATTTGGGGGAGGTGCCTATGTCGGTCGAAACCAATTCAGTCGAGTGGATAGTCGGGGGCCTCTTTATCGCCGTTTACGCCTACGGCCGGTACAATACACCACCAGAAAATCGGAGCACAACGACTTATGCTCTGTTTAGCGTTGTATTTATACTCTATGTCCTGACCCTATGGGCCATCTATATGGGTGTTCGGAATCACCATCGCGTCGTCGACTGAATCACTGGGCACGTTGATGAAGCTTTTGGGCACGACCGGATTTACGTTTCCACCCGAGCTCAAGAACCTAACGGGACCAATTGTTGCTGCCCTGGTGTTGTCCGCGTTTCTGCCGAGCTTTCCATGGATTAAGAAATTCGACAGTGCATTGCTACAACGGTTCTGGGACCTCGGCCAGATTCCGGGAAACTCTATTTCGTTGGCGAACAAAATGCGGCGGGCACCCTACGTGATTCCCCAGCATATCAAAAAGGAGGTCGAGGCGAAATGTCGGTCCCTCAATATCGCCGAATCGTTCCTGACGTTCGAAGAGAAAAACACGCCGGAGTTCGAATGGACGCGAAATACCGCTCTCGTTGTTCAGCTAGAAAGATGGCACGATTCGGCCAACAATGCGATTCGCCGTTACTTCAGGGAAAACGCAACCGAACTCAGGGATATCCATAGCAGATACAGCAATCTGGTACAGCGTGCCGCCTCTTGCCTGCATACCAGAGAGCAGATCGAGCTCATTCGGGAACGCGGAGAGCGGGTCGACGAGCAACTCGACGTGCTTGGGAAAGAGAACGACAGGATTTTTTTCGATGAAAGCTCGAAACTATACAAAAACATTTGCCGGGTCATCGCCCGCGCCACACTGGCTACGGGCATTTGGTCCACAAAGCGTGGTGAGTTCCTGGTTAACATGGGCTTCAATCAGGATGCCGTACGACCGAGGGGCATCACGCTGAATCAACTCGCCATCGTCGTGCTGGCGGTAACCGGATGCTTTTTTGCGGTCAGTGTTCTGGAAGCCTTTTACAAGGATTATCGTGGCGCTAATGTTCCCGGATTCAAGGGCACCGCTTTTCAGACGGTGTTGATGTCCGCTTCCTTCGGGGCTGCCGTGGTGTCATCCCTGTTTCCCAAAATGAGATGGAGTTTCGCCAACCGCGAGGCGTTGGGGGCCAGGCCGGTCATCGGTTATCTGTTCTCCGGCCTATTTGCCATTCTGTTAGGGTTCGTGACCATGATCGCCGTCCGCTATTCGTTCAATCTCCTCAATGGGCAGGCGGCGGACGCCAACTGGAACAAGGTAGTTACCGATCTAAGCTGGTCTTATCCATATCTATTGCTGTCGTTCACGATTGGGATCGTGACAGCCTTTCTTGCCGATAATTACTCTCTCATGGAAGGGACCAAACCCCAATGGTTGCGATGGGCGGACGGTGGCGCCCTGCTGGTCGCGGTTTCCGCGGCAAGCGTGGTGACCTTTTATTGGATGGAAGGCTCGTTCCTGTTCGAAGGAACCAAGCTCTCGCAATTTAGGGGTAAAGTCAGCCTACCGTTCTTTATCCTTAAGGGCTTGGCCGTCGGGTTCATTATCGGCGTGCTCGTTCCCCACTGGTACAGGCTCAATAAGCAAATTCCACCTGTTCAGTACCTGAAGCTTCTGATGCAGGACAAGCGGAGAGAGATACAGGACGAATGGCAACAGGCCGGCCGCCATGACGATATTCTGGACGGATTTCTTTTCGCCAGCGCGCATGTCGCGTCTTCCGACGGTCACGTTGACAACATCGAACGGCAACAACTTCAAGACTTCCTTGAGCAACTTGCCACTGTCCATGAGCATACTTTCGACATCGACGATGCGGTTGCAACTTTCAACCGATTCGCGGGCCTGATCATCGACGCACGGCGACAGGGGACGAAACTCGAAAAGGAATTGAACCAGGAGTTTGACGGGTTGGAAATTTTCAAGGGCCGTCCCACCCTTTCGAAAATGCTGGTCTATCTCTGTTTGTCCGTGGGCCGATCCTACAGCATGTTCGACGTGGAAGAACAGAACGCCGTCACAGCTATTATCAACACGCTGAACCTTGATCTCGACAGGTATGATTTACGGATCGGTCACTGGCGAATGGCTTAACTAAGGCCAGTCGACAGTACGACATGGCCGAATTAGTCCGTGCCACACAGCGCCGAAGCGTCATTCGCCGCGATTACGGCGAGGCCCCCAACAATTGTTCACGATCGCCGACAACAATTGTTAGTGCGCTATATCGGCTCGCCCTTCACCAGGCGCGGGAGATCGCCGACGACGCCCATGGCGTGGCGCATGAAGAAGCGTTTGACCGGCGGCAGGCGGTTGACCGCGGCGAGGCCGAGGTCGCGCGCCAGCCTTATCGGCGCGATGTCGTTCGAGAACAGCCGGTTCAGGCCGTCCGTGGCCGCGGCCATGAAGACGTTGTCGAAGCGGCGCCAGCGCTCGTAGCGCGCGAGCACCGGGCCGTCGCCGATATCCAGGCCGAGACGATGCGCGTCGACCGCCGCTTCGGCCAGCGCCGCCACGTCGCGGATGCCGAGATTCAAGCCCTGTCCGGCGATCGGATGGATGACATGGGCGGCGTCGCCGATCAGCGCCAAGCGGCGGTCGGTGTAGCGCTCGGCGTGCATCAAGCCAAGCGGATAGGCGAAGCGCGGCCCTTCGATCGTGATCTCACCCAGCCAGTCGCCGAAACGCCGATGCAGTTCGTACAGGAAGGTATCGTCGTCGAGCGCCAGTATATCCTTGGCCAAGTCGGCTTTTTCGCTCCAAACCACGCTGCTGCGCTGTCCCGTCATCGGCAGCATGGCGAAGGGACCCGACGGCAGGAACATCTCGACCGCGACCCCGCTGTGCGGCCGCGCGTGCGCGACGGTGCAGACGATCGCCGTTTGCGGGTAATCGAAGCGGGTGACGCGGATCCCGGCCGCATCGCGCAGCGGCGAATTGCGCCCGTCGGCACCGATGACCAGACGCGTAGAAACCCTCCGCCCGTCCTGCAACGTGACGACGGCACCGCCGACCTCGCGTTCCGTCTTTTCGACGGCGGCGGGCGCCAACAGGTGCAGGTTCTCCGCCGCGGCGGCCTCCGTCAGTAGCGCATCGCGAATAACCCTGTTCTCCAGAATATATCCGAGTGGATTATCGCCCAGTTCACGATGGTCGTAATGCAGGAACAGCGAGGAGGGCCCTGCCGTCAGGCTGCCATCCGCGACGCGGATGTCCCGTATCGGCTGCGCATGTTCGGCAAGGCGCGGCCAGACGCCGGTACCTTCGAAGACATTCGCCGAACCGTAGGCGATCGCGGAGGTGCGGCCGTCGAAGGCGGCGTCGCGGAAGACCGTGGCCGGTTGCCGCTCGACGAGCGTGACCGACAGCCCGCCCTTCGCGAGCGCCAGCCCCATCGTCAGGCCGACCATCCCGCCTCCGGCGATGAGGGCGTCAGTCTTTATGTCCGGCAAGATTGTCATGAAGCACCTTCCCTCAGCCGTACGGCACTGTCCAGCCTGCCTTGGCCCGACAATACCGACTAATATTTAAGCAACATTTCGATTTCGACTATATTTTAGGCACGTCCATTGTCGGAATTTTCATCGCAATGTCGAGAAAGTGAAGAAAACACAGTCTTTTTAGGGCGTTAATCGATCCGTCGTTTCACGGCACGCAAATTGAAATAGAACCGAAATGCGCCGCGTTTCGCAGCGGATAAACGAGGAGATGGAAAGGAGCGGCCTATGAAAATGGTCATTGCGGTCATAAAGCCCTTCAAGCTCGATACCGTACGGCAAGCCCTGACGACCGTGGGCATCGAGGGCCTGACCGTGACGGAGGTAAAGGGTTTCGGCCGGCAAAAGGGTCAAACGGAAATCTACCGCGGTGCGGAATACACCGTGAATTTCCTCCCCAAGGTAAAAATCGAGGTGGTCTGCGATTCGTCGGTCAGCGATCAGGCGGTCGAGGCGATCCAATCCGCCGCGAACACCGGAAAGATCGGCGACGGCAAGATCTTCGTCATCGACGTGGAAAAGGCGCTTCGCATCCGCACCGGAGAGACCGACGTCGACGCGCTTTAGCGCGTAACGGCGCGTTCCGAGGGCAGCGATTCGAAAGTTCAAAACGACAAACTCCGCGCGGTTTCAAGGTACCGGAATGCACCAACTGCGCGATTGGCTTCCCTCGTGAAGCCGTTAGGGATTGAGAAGGAGAAAGTTAATGCGCAACGTAAAAGAAAAATCGGCGGCGCCCTTGCCGTACTGCTGACAACGCTGGCCGGGCCGGCGATGGCGGCCGAGGATAAGCTCGACACCGGCGATACCGCCTGGATGCTGACGGCGACCGCGCTGGTCCTGCTGATGACGATACCGGGTCTGGCGTTGTTCTACGGCGGCATGGTCCGCAAGACCAACGTACTGACCATGGTCATGCAGAGTTTCACGATCTGCTGCCTCAGCACCGTCTTGTGGATGATCGCCGGTTACTCGATCGCCTTTACCGACGGCGGCGCGCCGAACGCCCTTACCGGCGGTCTGGACAAAATATTCCTCGCCGGCATGGGCGCCGACTCGATGTCGGGAACGATACCGGAATCGGTCTTCATGACGTTCCAGATGACCTTCGCGATCATCACCCCGGCGCTGATCACCGGCGCCTTTGCCGACCGGATGAAGTTCTCGGCGATGCTGATCTTCATGGCGGCCTGGGTCCTGTTGGTCTATTCGCCGGTCGTCCATTGGGTCTGGGGCGGCGGTTTTCTGGCCGAAGCAGGCGTGCTCGACTTCGCCGGCGGCACTGTCGTGCATATCAATGCCGGCCTCGCGGGGCTGGTCGCCGCGATCATGCTCGGCAAACGGCACGGCTATGGCGTCGAAAACATGGCGCCGCACAATCTCGTGCTCAGCGTTATCGGCGCCTCGATGCTGTGGGTCGGCTGGTTCGGCTTCAACGCCGGCTCCGCCCTGGCGGCCAACAACGGTGCCGGCATGGCGATGGCGGTGACGCAGATCTGCGCCGCAGCCGCCGCTTTGTCCTGGCTGTTCGCCGAATGGATCGTGCACGGCAAGCCGAGCGTCCTGGGCGTCGTCTCCGGCGCGGTCGGCGGCCTGGTCGCGATCACCCCGGCGGCCGGCTTCGTCGATCCGATGGGTGCGCTGATCATCGGCATTATCGCGGGCGTCGCCTGTTTCTGGGGCGCGACTTCGCTGAAGCGGAAGTGCGGCTACGACGACTCGCTGGACGTCTTCGGCGTGCACGGTATCGGCGGCATCGTCGGCGCGCTGCTGACGGGCGTCTTCGCGGTCGAAGCGATCGGCGGCACGCCGGGCCTGCTCGAAGGCAATGCCGGTCAGGTCTGGACCCAGTTCGTCGGCATCCTCGCCACGGTCGTCTACTCCGCGGTCGCGACGGCGATCATTCTGAAAGTCGTCGATCTGATCGTCGGGCTGCGGGTCGACGAGGAAGAGGAGATCGAGGAGCTCGACATCAACCTGCATGGCGAAGTCGTGCAATAGAGCCGCTTTTCTACCGGCATGATCGGAGGGACCTTCGGGTCCCCCTTTTTCTACGGGCGCCGGTCCGGTCTAGTGGTAGGGGCCCGCCGGGCGGCTACATCTTGTATCAGATCGCTTGTATTCCGCCGCTTCTGCTAGTAGGATCAATTGCTTACGTTTGTTTGTTAGATTTTTTGTTTCGAGTCTTGGACTAAGGTGCGGATTCGCACGAGAAGAGCGGCGTTTTAGGCGGGCATGAAGAACAGTCGCATCGATCACCTGTTCGACTATCCTTTCCAGAAGCTGGCGATGCTCCTGGAGGGCACGCCGCCGGCTGCCGGCAAGAAGCCTTTGCTGATGCATCTCGGCGAACCGCAATTGCCGCAGCCCGGTTTCGTCGACCAGGCCTTGGCGGAACACGGCCATCTCTGGAACAAATACCCGAACGTCCGGGGCACCGCGGACTTCCGCGACGCGGCCGCCGGCTGGCTCGCGCGGCGTTTCGACCTGCCGTCGGGCATGCTGGAGCCGGCCCGCAACCTGCTGCCGCTGCCGGGCACCAAGGAAGGCTTGTTCGAACTGGCCCAGCTCGCGGTTCCGGGACCGGAGGAGTGGCCGGGCGGGAAGCGTCCGGCGGTCCTGATGACCAACCCGACCTATCACGTCTACAAGGGCGCCGCGGTGATGAGCGGCGCCGAGCCGGTTTATGTGCCGGCCACGGCGCAAAATTCCTTCCTGCCGGACTTCGATACTGTCGGCACGGACGTGCTGGAACGCACCGCGCTGGTCTATCTGTGC
>JAKZTB010000091.1:0-18479 GCA_047517345.1 Alphaproteobacteria bacterium | reverse complement strand
ATACCCCATCTGGTAGACTCCTATCCAACGCACACAGCATCATGTAGAAATACCAGTGAATCACTCCAGCCGATTCGCTTCAACCTGGAAATGCTCTAGGTCAATTTGCCGCGGCAGCGGTAAGGCCTGACAACTGGCGCCGAGACGGTACGCAGCATAGATAGGTTAAAGACTGTGCCGAGTTTCGAACGAGGTCTCGATGCAAGAAGGTGTTGCCCTGCCCCGCGCTGTCCGCCGTGGTTTATCGTGTCTTTGCCCACGTTGCGGCCGCGGCAATATATTTTCCCGTTATTTGAAACCTGCGGAGGTGTGCAGCGCTTGCGGCGCGCCGAACGGCAAAATCCGGACCGACGACATCGCGCCGTATTTCACTATAATCGTCGTGGGCCACGTGATCGTGCCCTTGCTGCTGCTTGTCGAGCAGCTCTATTCCCCGCCGGTCTGGGTGCATTGGAGCGTCTGGCCACCCCTGACGATGCTCGCCGCGCTCCGCGTCTTGCCGCGCGTCAAGGGTGCGGTCATGGGCTGGATGTGGTGGCTCGGCATCCGCGGCGACGAACAGCATTGACGCTCGCATAGTTCGCTGGACTATCCCTCGACGCTCGGACGCGCGCTCACAGCGTCCCACCAGCGTTGCAGATTGGTCATGTCCTCGCCGATACGGATCTTCGGAATTCGGCCGAGCGAAAAACCGGTATAGGCGGTAATATCGGCCACGGTGAAACGATCTCCGGCGATGAATTCGCGATCCGCCAACTCGCCATCCAGCCACGCCATTCGTTCCATCACGTTCGTGCGGCACAGTTCGCCGAATTCGGATACCTGCGGGATTCGCCCTTCCCAATAAGGATGGGTATGGCGGAAGCACATCGAAACGTTACCGAGGATTTCGGATTCCATCCGACGGTTCCACATTTCGACTACCGCTTTGTCCTTGGCATCGGTACCGAACAAGGGCGGCTCCGGCTGCTGCGCATCGAAATACCGGCAGATTGCAACGGATTCGGCGATGTACGACCCGTCGTCCAGCTCCAGCACCGGTACGCGCGCCAACGGATTGATGGCGACGAAATCCGCATTGAGATGCTCCGACTTGCCGAGATCAATCTCGACGCAATCAACATCGATGCCCTTTTCGGCAAGAAAAATGTGAACGCGCTTCGGGTTCGGCGCGATCTTCGAAGTGTAGAGTTTCATGGCGGATTTCCTCCCTGTGGCGATTTCTCCGGTACGGCTGAACTCTAGTAAACGGCCTAGACCCACCCCGTTCAAGCCGCAAGCGCAGGATTCGTGCCTATGGTATTATCGCGGCACTGCAGAAGAGGTAAACCGATGAACGACACGGTTCACGCCAGCCAGTGCTGGGAGTGCAACACCTATTGCGGCTCGCTGATCACGCTGCGGGACGGCAAGGTGGCGAAGATCGGTCCCAACCCCGACCACCCCGGCTCGCGCGGCGCTTTCTGCGTAAAAGGCATCCGGGCGGTTCGCGAATGGACCGAGAACGACAACCGTCTTCTGTATCCCATGCGGCGGGTCGGCGCGCGCGGCAGCGGCGAATGGAAACGGATCTCCTGGGATACGGCGCTCGACGAGATGGCGGACGGACTTGCGGCGGTTCGATCCCAACATGGTCCGCTTGCCATCGCCGGCGCCGTCAGCGGCGCCGCCTTCAGCCGCGGTGCGATCATGGCATTGCTGCTGCGTTCGATCGGGTCGCCGAACTGGATGATCAATCAGGACCTCTGCGGCGGTTGCCAGGCGCTGAGCGAAAAACTTACCGGCACGCCGATCAAGAACGGTGAAGATATCGACAACGCGCGTTGCGCATTGGTCGTCGGCCGCAACCCCTACGCCGCCGACCCGGTGCAATGGTTGGCTTTAAAGGCGCTCAAGAAACGCGGCGGACAGATTATCGTCATCGACCCGATACAAGGCCCCGCCAGCGACCTCGCCGACCTCTGGCTGCGTCCAAGACCGGGAACCGACGCGGCGCTTGCGTTGTCGATCGCACACGTTCTCGTTGCCGAGAACCGGTACGACGAGGATTTCGTGGCCAATTGGTGCCACGGCTTCGACCGTTACAAGGCCCGCATCGACGAATACCGGCCCGAGGTTGCGGCGCGGCTGACCGGCGTTGCCGCCGACGACATCGTCGCGGCGGCCCGCGGCTACGCCGACGGACCGTCCGTATTCGTGCCGGGTCACGGGATCGACGCGTTCAGTGCCGGCGTACAGACCTTCCGCGCCTTCGATTGTCTGGTCGCGATCAGCGGCAATTTGGACCGTCCCGGCGGCAATCGACTGGCAAGACGGCCAAAGGGATTCCGCACCTATCTCGACCTGCTGCACGATCCGCAATTCCGCCTGCCGCTCGATATCGAGAAACAGACGATCGGGGCCGACCAATTCCCGCTCTGGGCCGGCCCCGAAGGGTGGCAAACGGCATGCCACAACCCGTCGGTGATCGAAGCGGTATTGACAGGCGACCCCTATCCGGTGCGTGCGATGTATATCAGCGGCGTCAATATCGTCGTGACCTATCCGGATGCGACACGGACGATCGAGGCCCTCAAATCCCTCGATTTCGTCGCCGTCGCGACGCAAAATTTGAACCCGACCGCGGCATTTGCGGACATCGTTCTGCCGAAGACGACAACTTTGGAAGAGGAAGAGGTTTTCCTCCAGGCAAGCGGCCCGTGCATCAGTTATACCCGGCCTGTTCTGCCGCCGCGCGGTGAGGCGCGCAGTGACCTCGACATCGCCTTGGCACTGCGCGACAGGTTGGCCGCGCGTCAGGCCCTGTCCCAGGATTTCCTGCCGTGGCACGACCAGCGCGCTTTCAACGAACACCTTTTGGGCGACAGCGGGATTACGATCGAGTCGCTGCAGGAAAAAGGTTACGCCACCTTTCCCTACGAGCTGGGATCGTTCGATAAAAGCCGGTTCGCCACGTCGACGGGCAAAGTGGAACTATTTTCCGAGCGTCTCGACGCGTTGGGGCTTGAAGCGCTACCCGACTACGTGGCGCCCACCGCCGACAGTTCGGATGCGGAAGCGCGCACGGAATTCCCGGTTATCCTGCTGACGGGCATCCGCGAGAAGACATACCACCACTCGCGGTTCCGCGATCAGGCGTGGGCGCGCAAGGTATCGCCGGACCCGCTTATCCAAATTCACCCCGAGACGGCCGCGACGCACGGCATTTCCGACGCCCAATGGGTGAACGTGCATACGGCCGGTACGGAAACAAGCTGTCGCCTCAAAGCGCATGTGACGGAAGGTGCGCCGCGCGGCGTGGTCGCCACCGGCATGGGGTGGTGGGAGCCACTCGCGGACGACGTAGAATTGGGTGCCCGCGATATCAACATTAACGGCGCCATGTCCTATGGCGGGCCCTGGGATCCGGTGACCGGGTCGCCCGACTCGCGCGGCCGTCGCTGCCGGATTACCCCGTTGGCGGCGACCGGCTGACCCGACGGATCGAACTTTTTATCAGAGGCTGGCCTTCCTACCGCGAGACACAATATAAGAGCCTCGACAGCGACAATACGGGCACCGCGATGATCTTTAAATCAGCCAGCCTCCTGTTCGGCATCCTTCTGTTCTGGCACGCAGCCGCCGCGGCGGACGACCATGCGATCGCTATCGGCAAATGGCGCACGGAACCCGGTAAATCATTAGTTTGCGGTGGCGAGGAAGGCGACACGATCATCAAAATCGCGACGCGTGCAAATGCGTTCTACGCGAGCGGTGCAAAATCCGGCAGCCCTGAATACGATGCCTATTGGTCGGGCTTGGAAAAGGCGTTCAAGGAACGGCGCTGCTTCGTAACCGCGAAGATGCGCCATATGCCGGACAGCATCGTTTACGCCGGACCTGCAGGCCTGGAGGCGCAGGGCAAGCGCTTCAAGGTGATCGGGACGACGATTGAAGAGGATGGCGAGAGCTATCCCGCCTTCACGATGACGACCCAGAAAATCGAAATCAAGTAGTTTTCTTTAGGCTTGCATACGCAAAGGACGCCCCCGACAAGCCGTCGGGCGCGTCCTAAATCGGTTAAAGCTATCGCTTAGAAAGCCTAGACGGCCGTGCTTTCCGTCGATGTTTCCGCCGCATCTTCATCGGCGGCAGGCCCCAAGGATTTGGCAAGCGACAGGAAATGCTTGCGCGAATCCGCGGAGATGTTCATGAAGTTGCGGACCAGTTCCAGCGTTTCGCGTTTGGTGCCGAACTCGGCGGTCGGGCTCTTGCCGACGATCGCGTCGGTAAAGAACCACTGCACGGGCGCGTCCAGTTCCTGGGCGATCAGCCACAGCTTGCTCGCCGAAATACGGTTCATGCCGCTTTCGTATTTTTGCAACTGCTGAAACGTCAGGCCAATCCGGTTGGCGAGCGCCGTCTGGCTCAAGCCGCACATGACCCGGCGCATACGGACGCGCTGGCCGACGTAAACGTCCACAGGATGGGCGCCGAATTCCTGAACGGTGCGTCGTTTCGCTCTCGCCATGATCCCTCACTTGCAAATTGTGTATCCGAATGCGTCGGAAACTTGGCCGATCACAGCGGTAAAATCCATCGTAAAAATTTTGATTTCCGGGCTTTCACCTGAATTAGGGCCGTTAATCGCGAAAATAAGCCTCTTGAGACGCCCCGACACTTACCGTTGCGCGCAAAGTGCCGCGAGAAAATTTCGGCCAGTTGTAACCGGAAAGAACGGCGGCGCCGGTTACTTGCTAGAAATCGTAGCGGGCGCCGTCTCCGACGGCGACCCCGCCGCGCGGACCGGTGTTGTATTTATTGGCGAAATTTGGCTCGAGCGCGCGGCCGTTTCTGGCGTTTACCCAGAAACGCATGAGACGGCGTTTGCGTTCCGGATCCGTGTAATCGGTGTAGGCCCCGCGCGAGTGCAGTACCGTGAAATTATTCACCAGTTGGATATCGCCCTTCTGCAAATCCATGCGGAAGCAGACATCCGGCCGCTGCGCCGTCGCCATGACGCATTGCAGGGCCGCCTCTTCCGCTTCCGTCAGCGGCTGATC
Organism: Alphaproteobacteria bacterium; assembly: GCA_047517345.1. Classification (GTDB taxonomy): domain Bacteria; phylum Pseudomonadota; class Alphaproteobacteria; order UBA8366. Next base: position 13,437 of record JAKZTB010000091.1, on the reverse strand, counting down.
CATCTTGATATGCGCCGAGCGGATGATCTTGGCGTTGAAGTCGCAGCTCAATTGCCCGCCGAAATAGCTGAAAATCGGGATTTCATTGAAAGTGAGTTCGTCCAGATTCGCGGTGACGCCTTCGCCGCGCAGGTCGCGCCTGAACCCGCGGTAAAGGATCGGGAGGTGTTCCCGGTGGTTCTCCAGGATATCGTTGTAGACCGACATCGAGCTCGACAGCATGCTCTTGCCACCCGATCGCGCGGTGTTCACGCAAAGCAGCGCCACCATGTCCGACGAGTCGACGTGCGGCGTGAGGGCCGCGCTGGTTTTATACCCGCGTCCGTTGATATCGCTGTAATCGTTACCGAGATCGACCACGTCGGCGAGGATCTGGCCCTTCGAATTCTGTGAGATCGGATTGCCGAAATACGCGCCGATACCCCAATAGATGATCCGCAAGGTATCCAGATCGTACTTGTCGACCGGCAGGCCGCGGAACAACGCGAAGCCGCGGCCCTCTTCCACCTCTCCGACGATGTCATCGATCTTCGCTTCCAGCGTCGGCAGGGGAAACTCATCCCTGCCGAAGTCGGGCACATCGAGGCCGCGCGCTCTTACCGTTTGCTGCGCCGCATCGATTTCCACGAGCTCCGCATCGCTGAATCGGTAAATCCACGAATCGTCGTTCTCGAAATCGGCGCTTTTCCAGGCGGAACGGTCGCGCACGGGTTCCAGCAGCATCTCGGGCATACGTACTCCTTAGGATATCCGTGGAATTTGTCCGTACTTTATCGCAAAGCAACGACGCCAATCAAACGAGACTCAATCCCGCATCGACATGCAGGACCTGGCCGGTGATGTGTTCCGCTTCCCGGCAGAGAAAGAAGGCCGTCGCGGCGGCAACATCGGCGGGCATAACGAGCGTGTCCATCGGCGCGGCGGCGGCCGCCTTCTGCCACCCGTCGCCCGATACAGCGGCGTGCGCGCCAGTATCCTTCTGCGTATAGCCCGGGGACACGCAATTCACCGTCGTACCCGACGGCGCAAGCTGATAGGCCAAGGCCTTGGCGAGGCCTTCCAAGCCGGATTTGGCGGCGGCGGAGACCGGAAAAATCGTGTCGTTGACGCCGAAGCTATGGGCGACGAACGAGCTAACCGCGACGACGCGTCCCCATTGCGAAGCCTCCAAATACGGCAACGCGGCGGTGACGAGGCCGAAGAACGCCTCGGTGATCGAGGCCAGCGAGGCCCGCAGGGCCGCCGCATCGACATCGCCGAAGTTCCTCTTGTCGGCGTAACCTGCGTTGCTCACGATCTGATCGACCCGTCCGAACCGGTCGCAGGCGGCGGCGACCAGCTGCGCCGGCGCGTCACCGTCCGAAAGGTCAGCCAACGCCGTCTCCACGGTGGACCCTGCCGCCTCGGCGGCCGCCGCGACTCTATCCAAACCTTCCCGGTTGCGGCGGGTGTGCAGCAGGATTGCGGTCCCCGGGGCCGCCAAGACTTTCGCCGTCGCCGCCCCGATCCCGCTCGCCGCGCCGGTAAGCAGAACCACCCGTTCGAATTCGCCAGTCAAATCCCATACTCTCCTTCCGAATGGAGCGGACGGTTGGAAATCCGGCCCGCTTGTTCTAGCAATGTGTATCACGGTCACAGCGCGGGCAATCCCATGATCTCAATCGGTGTCGATGTCGGCGGGACGTTTACCGACCTCGTCCTGCGCGACGGCCGGACCGGGGCGCTGCGGACCCTCAAGACGCCGTCGACGCCGGACGATCTGGCGCGCGGCGTGATGACCGCGATCGGCTTGACCCAAGTCCCGCGAGACGAAATCGCCGATATCACGCACGGCATGACCATCGCCACCAACACGGCGCTGGAGATGAACGGCGCGCGGCTCGGCGTCATCACGACGGCGGGCTTCCGCGACGTGCTCGTGGTCGGGCGCGGCAACCGGACCAAGCTCTACGACATCAAGGCGGTGCGCCCGCCGCCCCTGGTGCCCCGGTCGCGCATTCTGGAAGTCCCCGAGCGGATGAACGCGGCGGGCGAGGTCCATACGCCGCTCGACGAGGCGCAGGTCGCGGCGGCCTGCGCTCGCCTCAAGGCGGAAAAGGTCGAGGCCGTCGCAGTCTGCTTCCTGCATTCCTACGCCAACCCGGCGCATGAACGGCGCGCCGCCGAGATCGTCCGCGCGCACCTGCCCGGCATTCCGGTTTCCCTGTCGCACGAAATCCTGCCGGAATACCGCGAGTTCGAACGTTACTAGACCACGGCCTTGACCGCCTATGTCGGGCCGCGGGTGGCGGGTTACCTGAACAAGCTGGCGGAAGACCTGACGGCAAGCGGGATCGACGCACCGCTGCGCATCATGGGCTCGAACGGCGGCACCTGGCGGGCGGCGGCGATGGCGGCCGAGCCGGTCAATTCGATGCTCAGCGGCCCGGCCGGCGGCGTCACCGCCTCGATCGGCGTGGCCAAGCTGCTCGGCCTGCCGGACATCATCACCTACGACATGGGCGGCACCAGCACCGACGCCTGTCTGGTCCGCAGCTACCGGCACGACATGACAACCGAGGCTCATATCGGTATATGGCCGAACCGCGCGCCGCAGATCGAGATCAAGACGGTCGGCGCCGGCGGCGGCTCGATCGCCTATCTCGACACGGGGCAATTTCTCAATGTCGGGCCGCGCTCGGCGGGCGCGGTGCCGGGGCCGGCCTGTTACGGGCGCGGCGGCACGGAACCGACGGTCACCGACGCCAATGTGATCCTCGGCCGCTTCCGGCCGGACCAGGCGCTCGGCGGCGAGATTGCGATAGACGCCGATGCCGCACGGCAGACCGTGGGCGGGCTCGGCGAGACGCTGGGCCTGACGCCGGAACGCATGGCGGAAGGCATCGTCCGCATCGCCGTCGCCCGCATGACCGGAACGGTGAAGGAGATTTCCGTCATGCGCGGCCTCGACCCGCGCGACTTCACCCTGTTCGCCTATGGCGGCGCGGGGCCGCTGCACGCCGCGTCCATCGCCGAAGAGCTCGGCATGACGCGCATCGTCATCCCGCCGATGCCCGGTGCGTTTTCCGCCTACGGGCTGTTGGCCGCAGACACGCGCTACGACGTGACCCGGACCCGCCTGACAAAGCTCTACGAGACCGACTGGCCGACGCTTCAGGACATCCTCGACCCCTTGCGCGCCCGCGCGGCCGAGCGGCTTGCCGAGGACGGCTTCGCAAGCGACGATATCCGCCTGCAGGCGTCGCTGGAGATGCGCTATGTCGGCCAGGCCTTCGAGCTCGCGACGCGCGTTCCGGACGACAGCGCGACGGTCGAGGACATCGCGCAAGCCTTCCGCAATACCTACGAGGAGCGCTACGGACAGCTCGACGACGGTCCGGTCGAGATCGTCTCCTTCCGCGTCACCGGCATCGGCCTGGCGCATCGCTTGGATTTACCGGAAACCATCGTGTCAGGAACGCTCACCGACGCGGAGATCGCGCGGCGGCCGGTGATCTTCGACGGTGCGGCGGTCGAGACGCCGGTCTACCGCCGCGACCTTCTGCCTACCGATACGGTATTCCCGGGTACGGCCATCGTCGAGGAAGACGGCGCGACGACCGTCATCCCGCCAGGCTTTACGGCGCGCCAGGATGGATACGGCATCATGACCCTGACGCGAGAGGGGGTGGCAGATGACGCGTAGTCCCCTCACCCCTGCCCTCTCCCCAAGGAGAGGGAGTTTAGGTCGCGCTTCCTTAACCCTCTCCTTGGGGAGAGGGCAGGGTGAGGGGAGGACGGCGAGCCGTCGAATTCTCGAACGTCCCGCACAGGAGGCCGCGGCATGATCGACCCCATCACTCTGGAGGTCGTCACCGAGGGACTGATATCGGTGGTGCGCGAGATGCGGGCGACGGTGTTCCGCACCGCGCGCTCGGTCGCGATCTACGAAGCGCGCGACTTCTCCTGCGGGCTGTTCGACGCCAAGGGCCAGGTCGTCGCGCAATCGGAGGATATCGGCAGCCACGTCGTCCCCCTGCCCTGGTCGGTCGAGGCGGCGCTGGCGGACCTCGGCGGCGACCTCAATCCCGGCGACGTGATCCTGATGAACGACCCGTACCGGGGCGGCACGCATCTGAACGACGTGACGATCATCTACCCCCTCTTCGTCGACGGAAAGCTCGTGTTCTTCCCCGCCGTGCGCGAGCATTGGGCCGACGTCGGCGGCGCGGTGCCCGGCTCCATGTCCGGCACGGCGACCGAGATCTACCAGGAAGGCCTGCGCATCCCGCCGGTCAAGATCGTCGAACGGGGCCGCATCAACCAGCCGCTGATGGAGGTGCTCTTAAGCAACATGCGGGTGCGCGAGGAACGGCTCGGCGACTTCAACTCCGGCCTGACCGCCTGCCGCACCGCCGAGCGCCGCCTTATGGAGCTCGAGTCGCGCTACGGCATGGACCTCATGCTCGACTGCATGCGCCTCAATCTCGACCGCTCGGAAGCCCGCATGCGCCGGAACATCGAGGCGCTACCGGACGGGCAGTACTATTACGAGGACTATCTGGAGACCTTCGGCCCGGACGGGTTCGAGCCGCTGCTGCTGCCGCTCGACCTCACGATTAAGGGCGACAGTCTCACCGCCGACTTCACCGGCGCCTCGCCGCAGGTGCCGGTGCCGGTCAACTCCACATTGGCGGTGACCGCCGCCTCGGTCCTGATCACACTCAAATCCGTGCTCGACCCGGCGCACGCGCTGAACCACGGCAGCTTCCGGCCGGTCGAGGTGATCGCGCCGGAGGGCACCATCGTCAATGTCAGCCACCCCGCCCCCGCCGGCAGCCACGGCGAGATCCGCAAGCGGGTCATCGCGACGATGCTGGGCGCGCTCGCCCGCGCCTGCCCGGAGCTGGTCTCCGGCGACATCCACCGCACGTCCTTCCACAATCTGATCGGCGGCATCGACCCCGACACGGGCCGCGAATACGTGCATTACGAATGGGCCTGCGGCGGCAATGGCGGGTTCCTGGAGGCCGACGGGCCGAGCGGAATGGCGGCGATCGACTGGGGCGACCTCACCACGGCGCAATCGACCGAGGTGCTCGAAACCCAGTACCCGCTGCACATCGAATGGTCGCAACTGGGCACCGATTCCGGCGGCGCGGGCCGCCACCGCGGCGGCCTCGGCATGCGCCGCGCCCTGCGCCTGACCCGCGGCTCCGCGAAATACTCGCTGCTGGCCGACGGCGCGATCATGCCCCCCTTCGGCATCCTCGGCGGCGAAAGCGGCGCGCCCGTCGACAGCTACGTGGTGAAGGCGGACGGCACGGAACACCGCTTCTACTCGCCGGGCAAGGTCGGCGGGTATGTGCTGAACGCGGGCGACACGGTGATATTGCAGAGCGCCGGCGGCGGGGGATATGGCGACCCGCTGGAGCGCGATCCGGCGGCGGTGGCGCGGGATGTTGCGGATGGGGTCGTGTCGGCGGAGAGTGCGCGGGCGATTTATGGGGTGGTGTTGGAAGAGCGACCCGCATTGCTAGAGGCCACCGCCCACACCCTGACAGTGACGGGAAGCGACACCGATGCCTACATCCCATCCGGGCCAAGCAAGAAGCGGTTGATCGGGCTCAACCCCGCGGACATGGAGGCGCTAGGGATCATCGCAGGTGCCAAAGTGGAACTGTTGGGAAACGACGGCGCGCCCTTGCGCGGTTGGGTCATGACCGACCAGGCGGTCGCGCCAGGAACCGTGCCGCTTGATGCGAACGGCCAAAGTACGCTCGGAACCAAGGATGGCGAACGCGTTCGGCTTCGGCGGCTGTATACGCCGGTCATAGAACATCAGACCGTGAAATTGTAACGCCCTAACCGTCCGCACTTGCGTTGGCACTGTTTCATCAATGCGAAGAGCGGGTTTCGGTTTGCCATTTGATGGTAAATTTGACATAATGTGCCTATGAATTGGGCGATCTCATGGGTGGTGCACGCCTTCCAGGAGAAATCGACGCAGGGCATCAAGACGCCCATGAGGGAAATCGACTTGATACGGTCGCGGCTGTAACGATTGCAGGAGATGTTCGGATGAACGACAAATTAGAAGTGCGCCGGGGCAGCGGCAACCTGTTCCGCGACCATGGCGACCCGGAGGCGGAAACCAAGAAGCTGAAGGCGCAACTTGCCGCCGAGATCATCGGCGAATTGAACGCACGCGGCTGGACGACCGCAAAGCGGGAAAAGAACTCGGCATCGACCAGGCCGACATCGTCCGCATCCGCAACGCCGCCCTCGACCGGTTTACGATTGATCGGCTGGTGCGGGTGTTGAGCGGCCTGAACCGGCGCGTCGAACTGACGGTGCGCAAGGCGCGGAAGCGCGTCGCCGCGTAGTCTCGGCACTAGTTAACCATCTTTTGTGTTCTGGCAGCCAGCTGCCTGAAGTTATAGGTCAATTCTTACAATCAAATATTGATTTGCAAGGCCTGCCTTTGCTTCTTCTTTGCGAGTTTCCTTATCTTGAAATTATGGGAAAACTTACCCTCTATCTAAACAGCTAAATTGAGGAGGCTATCAACAAATAATGCTATACTTTCCAATTTCATTGAAATACTTCACCGATATACATCTGGGGTGACCGTTATCCATTTCAATCTCTCCTCGAGCATTCCAACTTGTTTGGCCAAATCAACAATATGATGCCTAGTTTTAGCTCTCTCTTGAGCGAGGCTATTAGCCGAATTATTCGACGCGTTGTTAGGATCAGGTCCAGGTTTAGAATTCTCGATTATTCCGAGAAAGGTAATCGTTGATCCCGGCTCTGCTACCATAAGTGAAACGACCAAGGTCCCAACTGCTATGAGCGTCATAACACCGGTAAGCAAGAAAACAATTCGCAACGGCGTGGCCGCTACTAGGTCAAAGAAAGTTCGACCAGTAACTTCCCGCTTTACGTGGTTCTCGGACATCTTACACCATACTATGGTAGCTCGCGCTCAGTATTAGATATCCCGGTATCCCGGAGCCCTTTCATCGCCTCAGCGCGCGAGGATACGACGTCAATTCGTGCCGTTCCAAGCATCGCGATGGTCTGCCTGTTTGGCTTAATGGTCGGTGTTGGCTTCGGCTTCTTTCCCTGGCCCTGGACCCGTTCGATTGCCTTCATCAATAGGTCCTCTTTGCTGATCGAGGATTCGCTCTTGAAAGGGCCCGGTTTGGAACGTCCGAGTCTCGCTCGCACCCACACGGTGCGAGATTGAGAATCCGTCTCAGACTTAATAACTATCGGGAAGACCAATACTCTTTCGTTCTTTGAATCGTCTATCACGATTACCGCGCGATCCGTGTCTATTGCACTATATTTACCCCTCCAATTGTCACTTCCACCCGCAGCAGCGATAGCTTCCCTAGGTATTCCACCGCCACCGCCACCACCGGCTGCTGCGACAGCACGCGTATAATCCTCCGCCATGGCGACCAACTCGGTCCGTGCCTTGAACCATCGTTGGCTGCTTATCGGCTTTGGCTTGATGTATCCGGGAGGAAATACAGCCAGCAAAGCATCCTCAAGAAGACCCGCCACAGGGGGCTTGCCCTCTACCAAACTTTGGTAAGCTTCGTAATTTGACTCCTCAGCATTATCGCAATCATTTAGTGCAAGTGGAGCGATCACTGCGAACGGGCGACCACTGTTCTTGAGGAGTGTGACCACCCTCCGAGTATGCGCTGCACCAATGATCATCGCGATGCCCGAGTTCTTTCCAGTAGAGATCTTCAGTACACGGGCGACCATTGTCTTGCTTGAGGCCTCACGAGCCTCGTAGAAATCTCTAATTTCCTTTAGGCCTGACTGGTAATTCTTGGGGACATTCGCTCCGACTCTGCTAGCTCTGTGTGCCAGTTCTTTCAACTCGGCGATTTTAACCAAGATATTTTTTTGGGTTCCACATTTAGGGGCCAAATTTTCTGACATGCGCCGCGTCCATGGGTCCAATTGGATGAGCGATTTCTGAAATTGGCCGATCAACCGGTTCTTCTCTTTTTCAGGCGCGTTTTGGAGTTTGGACTCCAGTTTACTGACCTTCAACTGAGTTGCCCGATCAAGCGCCCCAATCTTAAACTGCTCTTGAAACCAAGTACCCGCACTGGCGATCAAATAGACATGCGGCGACACAAACGCAGTGGTACTGGGGTTCACATATTCCTTAGTATCCTCGATCGGATGAATCTTCATCGATTTAGTGAGAGCCATGAACTCAGCGCTACTGATTTCACCCCGTTCGATCAGCTCTGCCGCATTCACAGCACTCATGGCTCTATTGCCATCATTCCCAATGCGCCCTTCGCCGTCAACTAGGTAGCCCTCAAGGTCAAGATCACGGAACTGGTATCGCTGCTGGAGACGGTCTAACATGACGGCCTGCTGCAATTGGCCAAGGATCGAATCATGGCGCTCTTCGAAAACGACAATAGGCGACCCCATTTTTCCTGCGCTTGACTGTTTCAACTCTCCGGCGCCGCTTGCAACGTCTTTCGCTAGCAGCGTGACGTTGTCCACAACTGGTTCACCCTTGGGTCTGCTCATAGCCGCCTCAAGGGATGTTGTTAGAAGGAGAGCTACGGCGAATACCAGTATGCCTCCTACTGACAAGCGGGTGTTGGTTGTATGATTCGTAATCATGCGGGGTCTCCTTGTGTACTCTGATGGGTAGGATTGTGAGTCACTTCTTCTCAGGCGCGGCGATCGCTTGAATGAGTAACTTTGAGACCTTCAAATACGAGCCCGGTGATTCGCCAGGGAGCGGGCGCAAGATTGTAAGCATTCGCGCACCAGTCAGTGCCGTAAGGAGTATGCGGTATTGATCCGGTGGAAGAGTTTCGATTTGACCTGTGAGGACGGATAATTCGGCGATAAGACTAGCCTCGGTTTCACCTAATGGCTCTTCGATAATTTGCTTTCCCGAGTTCTCACAACGGGCCTCAATCCACACATTGAGGGTATGCAGTAGGCTTGTCGTTAGCGCTCTAGCTTTGGCCTCGCGTTGACTACGGTATCGCCAATCTCGCAAGATTGGAGTCAATGCAACAATTACGGCAGTCAGAGTAATCCCGGCTCCAATTGCTTGCCAGTCCGCCATTTTTCGTTCTCGATTGGTGAGAGTCCATGCTTCAATGATTGGTTGTAGCAGTCACGTGCGCGTTATCTAAAATCCTGCAGGGTTACCTCGTCTAAAATTCTCCCAAAACAACTCACTGTGCTTCGATTTAGCCTTCCACACAACCTAACAATGTTTTCAATGCCCCATGCGCAATATTAAGGCTTCGTACTCAAAATAGCAACGTAGAAGGAAAGTTCCGTAAACGTTGTTGTAAACTGGCGACTGCCGCAACGCGCCCAAAACCGTTGACGCAGGCTTGGAAACTCGAGCTTTCAATTCAATATGAAAAATGGATTTCTAATTTACTTCGCCCTAATCCGCCGCGACATCCTCCAGCGGCCGCGTGGCAATCGCGCCGTCGATGTCCAGCGTATCCAGTTCCCCCTCGCCGAGCCCCAGCTCCCGCGCCAGCACCGCGCGGGTGTCGCGGCCGATGGCGCGCCCCGCCCAGCGCACCACGCCGGGCGACTCGCTGAATTTCGGGGCGACACCGCCGAGCTTGACGGTGCCGATCTCCTCGTCCGGCACGTCGAGCAGCATGTCGCGGGCGGCGAATTGCGGGTCGCGGAACACGTCGGCGACGGTGTAGATCGGCGCTGCGGGGACGTCGTTCTCGACCAGATGTTCGTAGAGTGCGTCGAGCGCCCAGTCCTTCGACCAGCCGGAGATGATTTCGATCAGCGCCTCCTCGTTGACCAAGCGGTCGTCGCCTTCGACGAAGCGCTTGTCCTGGGCCAGTTCCGGTTGGCCCATGGCGGCGGCCAGTCTGCGGAAGGTGGAGGTGTTGCCGGCGGCGATGTGGATCCATTCGCCGTCCTGGGCCGGGAACAGGCTGTTCGGCACGTGGCCGTGCAGGCGCGAGCCGACCCGGCCCGGCACGACGCCGAGCTTCTCATAGGCCGGCACGAAGCTCTCCATCATCGAAAACGCGCTTTCATAGAGCGCCACGTCGACCACCTGGCCCTTGCCGGTCGTATCGCGCCGCCGCATCGCCGCGAGCGCACCGAACGCGCCGTACATGCCGGCAACATAATCGGTGAGCGGCGTCGCCACCCTGGCCGGCGGGCGGTCCGGGTCGCCGGTGATCGAACGGATGCCGCTCAAGCTCTCGCCGATGATGCCGTAGCCGGCGCGCGCGCTGTACGGGCCGGTCTGGCCGAAGCCGCTGATCCGCACCAGGATCAGTTCCGGATGGTCCTTGGCGATATCGTCGTAGCCGAGGCCCCATTTCTCCAGCGCGCCGGGCTTGAAGTTTTCGACCACCACGTCGTAGCGCGGCATCAGGCGGCGCACGATATCGCGGCCCTCCGCCGACTTGAGGTTGATGGCGATCACTTCCTTGTTGCGGTGCATGCTGGCCCACCACAGGCTTTTGCCCTCGAAATGCCGGCCGATGGTGCGCAGCGGGTCGCCGGACGGCGTCTCCACCTTGACGACTTCGGCGCCGAAATCGGCGAACAGGCGGCCGCAGAACGGGCCGGCGACGGTCGAGCCGAGTTCGAGGACCCGGACGCCCTGCAGCGGCCCGCTATGCATCTGCAGAGGGCGTCCCGCAGAGCTGGGCGATCTCTCCGATATCGGCGCAGTCTTCCAGGGTGCGCACCGCATCGATCACACGGGCCACCCGCGCCGTACCGATGACCGGCGTGGCCATGTCGGCGAACTTGGCGCTGAGGCGCGACCATTGCCGGTCGAGATCCCGGTCCGGCGTCTCCACGTCGCCGCGCGTGCTGTGCACCGTACCGTCCTTCAGGGTGACCGAGACGTCGGCCTGCGCCAGACCCATCGAGTCGTCCGTATGCACCGAGATCTTGTCGCGCACCGCGACGATCTCCGGGTCCCGCACCTTTTCCGCGTTGTAATTGGCGATGACGGCGGTGTTCTCGCCCAAGAGCGCCATGGCGGCGGTGAAGCGCAGGCTGAACTTGCCCTCCAGCCCGGTCTTCGGTTCCAGGATGTTGCAGATCTTGAGATTGTCCTCGCGGACATGCAGCTCGATGCTGGCGACGTTGTCCGGGTCGATATTATGGTCCCGCTTGAGCGCCCCCGCGGCCTCGATCGACGCATGGGTGCCGTAGCAGGCGGCGTGGTACTTGAACAGCACGTCTTGGGTGTGGAAAGTCTCGCCGAGGCCGTCCAGGGCTGCTTCCGGGTCGTAATTTTGCGTCTGGGTGTCGGCGAAGCCCTGCTCGCATTCCAGTACATCTGGCCGGCTCTCGAAGCCGCGTTCGGACAAGAGCGCCGCCGACAGCCCGTTGACCGCCGCCTTGCCGGCGTGGAACGGCTTGCACATGGTGCCGAACATAGAGCGCAGGCCGGCCGCCTGGGTGCCGCCGATGCCCATCGCGTTGGCGCAACCCGCGCCGTCGAGGCCGAGCAGCCGTCCCGCCGCCGCCGTCGCGCCGAAGGTGCCGACGGTGCCCGTCGCGTGCCAGCCAGCGCCGTAGTGCGACTGGTTCATCGCCGCGCCGATCCGGCATTCCGCCTCGACCCCGGCGACCAGCGCGGTCAGGAAATCCTTGCCGTTGCGGCCCCGATGCTCGGCCAGCGCCAGCAGCGCGGGCACCACCGGTACCGTGGGATGGCCCGGCATCAGCAGATGCACATCGTCATAATCGAGCGCGTGCCCCGCCGACCCGTTGATCAGAGCGGCCTGCTGCATCGACAGCTTGCGGCCGTCGCCGATGATCGTGGCCTGGGGATTGCCGCCGGCCGCGATCGCCTCTTCCAGCAGGATGCGGGTCAGCGGTTCGCTGGCGCCGGCCAACGTGACGCCGAGCCAGTCGAGAAAGCAGTGCCGCGCCACCTCGACCGCTTCATGCGGCAGCGTGTCGTGCGTGAACGCCATGCTGTTCCGGGCGAGTTTCAGGGTGAGATCGGTATCGTCGAACGGTCCAGCGGCTGCCTGCGGCATCGCGCGTCTCCTGTAAAAGGGGTCACGTGGCGTAGCGGAGAGATTGCCACGGCGACGGGAATTTGGCCAGACCAGGCGGAAAATAAGAGAACCCGATTCATGATAACCGCCGTCCACCCCACCCTAGCCCTGCCCCGTTAGAGGGGGAGGGGATAAGTCAATTGGGAGATCGATATTATCCCTTCCCCCTTGGTGGGGGAAGGTTAGGATGGTCCGAACCGGTGACATAAGTAACAGAATAGACCGGCGACATGGGTAACAGGTGAACTGCATGACCAAGGAGGTGGTCATGCCCTGGGACGAGAGCTGTGTCATGAACGAGCGATTGAAGATGATGTTTGAATGGGATGAGGGATCGTTGTCGGTTTCGGAGCTTTGCCGCTGTTATGGGGTCAGTCGCAAGACGGCCTACAAGTGGCGGGATCGCTACCGGTCGTTTGGGGCGATGGGTCTTGCGGACCGGAGCCGGTCGCCGTTGCACCATCCGCAGGCGATGAGTGCAGTGGTGGTGGACCGGCTTCTGTCGGTTCGTTCGCGCTACCCGAGCTGGGGTCCGAAGAAGATCCGGGCCTATCTTGCCCGTGACGACCCGCAGACGGCGTGGCCTGCGGTGAGCAGTATCGGTGACCTGTTGCGCCGCGAGGGTCTTGTGGCGCCGCGTCGTCGTCGTCATCGCGCGCCGCCGCGCACGGCGCCGTTTGCCGCCTGCACGGCACCGAACGCGGTGTGGTGCATCGATCTGAAGGGTTGGTTCCGGACCGGCGACGGGGCGCGGTGCGAGCCGCTCACCCTGGCCGATGCGCACAGCCGCTATCTGCTGCGCTGCCAGGCGCTGGCCCGGGCCGATAGCGCACATGCCTGGCCGGTGGTGGAAGCGGCGTTCCGGGAGTACGGCCTGCCGCGGGTGATCCGCTCGGACAACGGCCCGCCGTTCGCCTCGGTCGGCGCCGGCGGGCTGTCGCCGCTGGCGGTCAAGCTGGTCAAGGCCGGTGTGGTGCCGGAACGCATCGATCCAGGCCAGCCGCAGCAGAACGGGCGGCTGGAGCGGCTGCATCAGACCCTCAAGCAGGAGACGGCGTCGCCGCCGGCCGCGACGTTGCGCGCGCAGCGCCGGCGTTTCGAGGCATTTCTGCGCACCTACAACGAGGAACGTCCGCACGAGGCGCTGGGGCAGACCCCGCCGGCCCTGCATTACCAGCCCGCCTCCCGGTCCTACAGCGGCCGGCTGCGCGCGCCGGACTACGCCGCCGACTGGCAGGTCCGCCGGGTGCGCCATAGCGGCGAGATCAGGTGGCAGGGCCGGACCCTCTATATCAGCGAAAGCCTGGCCGGCGAACCGGTCGGCCTGGCCGAACAGGACGACGGCGTCTGGGCGGTCTGGTACGGGCCGGTG